>JAVERJ010000032.1:0-13192 GCA_034007185.1 Candidatus Carbonibacillus sp.
AACCGTAGAAGGAATATCATGCAATTTCAGATCTAAAAAAATGCGCGCCCCATAGCGTTGGATCGTCTGAAGCAGTGGACGATGACCGGCATAAAAAGCGGACATACCCACCTTAAACCACCGTACATCGGGCCCGAGCATGGCGATCAATTGATATACCTCTTCCAACGTCTTAGCATCAAGGGCGACGATCAACCGCTCTTTCGCCTCAGAAAGACACTTTTCCCAAACATCCCGATTGCTTTGTACCGATTTGTCCATATGATTGTCTCCTCTAACCTTAATAACAGGACGCTTTGAACTTCATTTAAAAACAAGATGAGAAGAATGACCCGTATGCGCGCCGCCGATTAATTCCCGATAATGTTTGATACCTAATTGTTTAAGCCGCTGCGGTAAGGCTTCTGTAAGACGCGGTAAGATGTATGGATCAATAAAGTTTGCCGTGCCAATTTGAACGAGCGAAGCGCCTGCGAGCAAAAATTCTAGGATATCATCGACATTCATGATCCCCCCCACACCGATGATGGGTATGCGTACATGGGGGTAAACTTCATAAATCTGTCTAACGGCGATGGGCTTGATCGCTGGCCCTGATAACCCTCCGGTCCCATTGGATAAAATCGGTTTTCTGCGATGAACGTCGATACGCATGCCGACCACTGTATTGATCATCGTCAACGCATCCGCACCGGCTGCTTCCACCGCGCGTGCGATCGTTACAATATCGGTCACATTGGGAGAAAGTTTGACGATGAGCGGATAGCGTGTCACATTTTTGACCCGACGGACGAGCGCTTCGGCCATGTGCACATCGTTTCCGAAGAGCATACCGCCTTCTTTGACATTGGGACAGCTAATATTAAGTTCTATCGCTGCCACATGAGGTGAATCGTTTAAGCGATGTGCTACTTTTACATACTCTTCTTCATCGGAACCCGCCACATTGACAATAATCGGTACACCATAAGTCGCCATGCGAGGCAATTCATGCTGGATGACCCACGCCACGCCAGGGTTTTCCAGACCGATGGCATTGAGCATGCCCAGCGGCGTTTCAGCGACACGGGGAACCGTATTGCCTAGACGCGGCGCATCTGTGGTCGCCTTGCTCACAAGTGCGCCCAACAAACTCAAATCATAAAGACGGGCAAATTCTTCGCCATATCCATACGTCCCTGAAGCTGGCATCAACGGTGTGCGAAAAAGAACATTGAAAAATTCACTTTCTAACATCGCTCTCTACACTCCCCGCTTTTCACACGCATAAGAGGCATACGCTACAATTTGGTGTAAAGGACTGGAAAGATCAACGATCGGTTCATGTATCATCTTCTCAAGCGAAAACGAGTTCAGAAAGCTGAAACACTGGTCCGTCATGGCATACGCGACGATGCTCGATCGATACGTGTTCATGCATTCCCTTGACGTTTATCGTTTCATCGATTTTACCTTTCGACTGCACAGCAACCACACAAGCCCGGCAAACACCAGTCGCACAAGCCATACGTGCTTCTAGCGAAACATAATGAGGCCGAGGATCTCCCGCCGTAAGATGCGCGAGCGTTTTTAACATTGGTTCGGGTCCGCAACCAAATAAAGCATCATAGGAAAAACGGGGCATATAATCAGTCACACGACCTTGTGCTCCGCTGGAGCCATCTTCCGTGACGATCTGCACCGCTCCCAACTGTTTAAGCGTATGGAGACCGATCACATCTCGACTTTCACGAAAACCCATCAAGGCCGTTATTTGTACACCTTGAGCATGAAGCACTTCAGCCAACCAAAGCAAAGGTGCCACGCCAACCCCACCCCCCACAAGGAGTGCCCGCGCGCCATGTTCCAGATGTTGCGTGGGAAAACCGTTTGTATAAGGCACATAAACATCGAGTTCATCGCCTGGTTTGACCCTAGACAATTGTTCTGTACCGTCTCCGATGATTTTGACGATCAACAAAACAGTGCGTTGATCACGATCGATCCCGGCAATCGATAGTGGCCTTCGCAAAAATAGATGACGACCGCCGACGTTAGGTGGCATAATATGCAAAAATGCTCCGGGCTGAAGGCTCGCCATGACCGTATCCATCGACGGCGGATAAATAAGTGTCAAGGCAAACAGGTGTTCATGATAGATTTCTTTCTCTAGCACCTGAAACAAACCTTGACGGCGATGTGAAAGGAATGACGCATCCATCTCCGAAAGTGCCCGCCTGTTCGCTTTTGTCATGCTTATGACCTCCTTCTCCTCATAAAAGTCCTACTAAAGCCGCAAGATGATCGATCGTCTACACGCCATCGTCTACGCTTCAGGTCAAGGGCTTGAAGCTTAGAGAAAGAGCATACAAAGCACGGACAAATGCACCGATTGTGTCCAGTGTGGTAAACGTCGGGACGCCATGTTCAACCGCTTCCCGACGCAATCGGAAACCATCGCGCGCTGGTGACGTCCCCACGGTCCAAGTATTGAGGACGGCATCAATCCGTCTTTCGCGAATAAGGTCGCGCACCGTCGGGCTGGCGCCGCTGAGTTTGGCGACAACATCACACTTCATCCCTGCATCTTCTATAAATTGTGCGGTACCCGGTGTGGCATATAAGCGATAACCGAGATCAGCAAGCATACGGATATAAGGAAGCGCTTCTTTTTTATCTTTATCAGCAAGTGTAAGCAAAAAGGCGCCGGTGTGATGTTTGAATTGACCTGCAGCAAGCAATGCTTTCATCATTGCCTTTTCAAGTGTTTCATCGATCCCTAATACTTCACCGGTCGATTTCATAACGGGTCCCAGCGTCACATCAACAGCGGCTAGTTTAGCAAAGGAGAAAACAGGAACTTTGACGGCCACAGAAGATGAAAAAATGGTGTCGCTTTCCTTGTTCTCTTTTTCCCTGTTGGCCATTTCCCTGTTGGCCATTTCCCTGTTGGCCATGCCGACTTCATCGAGACGTTTGCCGAGCATCAGCTTCGTGGCCCAAGCAACGATCGGCATACCGGTTAATTTTTTGATCATCGGAAGCGTCCGTGAAGCACGTGGATTGGCTTCTAAAACATAGACGTCTTCTCCACTCACAATAAATTGAATGTTGATCAAGCCTTGAACCCGAAGACTCTGTGCTAGCTTTGTTGTTGCTTCTTCTATTTTTTGGCGAATTGCTGGACGAACGTTAAACGCTGGAAAAACAGCGATAGAATCTCCCGAATGGATACCGGAGCGCTCAATATGCTCGATGATCCCTGGAATCCAGACATGTTCCCCATCGGCGATCGCATCGACTTCCATCTCGCGTCCTTCAATGTAAGAATCGACAAGTAACATCTCTCCTGGATAGCGCTCAAAGAAACGTTCGATATAATCATTAAGACTTTTTTCATCTGCAATAATCGCCATCTCCCGACCACCCAAGACAAAGGAAGGTCGCACAATGAGCGGATACCCTAGACGCCGGGCAGCAGCACGCGCTTCGTGAGCGCTGTAGACATTTTCCGCACGTGGACGTTTTAACGCTAATTGTTCTAAAAGTGCATCAAAAGCACCGCGATCCTCTGCACGTTCGATCGAGGAAAGAGGCGTTCCGGCAAGACGGTAGCCATGACGTTCGATACCGGAAGCAAGATTCAGCGCTGTCTGTCCACCCATTTGCACAATAACAGCGTGAGGCTTTTCTAAAGCCAGCACATCTAAGACGGATTCTAAATCCAGCGGGATGAGATAAAGTTTATCCGCGATGGTCATATCTGTTGAGACAGTGGAAGGATTATTATTGAGCATGATGACCTCATAGCCGAGGTCCCGTGCCGCTTGCACAGCTTGAACCGAAGCATAGTCGAATTCGATGCCTTGTCCAATACGAATGGGACCGGAACCGATGACCGCAACACGCGGGCGGCTCTGATCGCGTGCGTCTTTGATGGGAGCTTGATGCGAGATCGCCCCCGATACCGAGTCTGTGTATGTCCAATACAAAAGCGGGGGTTTTTCTCCGCTATCAGCCATGCGCCCACCATCTGTCCATGTCGGTTGAATTCCCCAGGTGCGGCGCGACTTTAAAACGGTTTGCTCGTCCACATCAAGTAGACGCGCAATATGACGATCATCCATCCCCAACTGTTTCGCTTGTGAAAGAAGATGTTGTTCCAAGCCCTTTGTTTTTAGCGCTTTTTCCACACGCACGATGTCTAAAAGACCCGTTAGATAAAAAGGATCGTAATGCGTTTTTTGGTGAATCTCCTCGACTGACATCCCTTGATGCAGTGCCGCCCAGATCCGTATGATCCTGAGATCATCAGGACATGATAGCATGCGACCCAGTTCTTCTACAGGTAGGCTTATCATATGATCGATTTCTAGATGTGCGCCTTTAAGATCCAGTGATCGCCAGGCTTTAAAAAATGCTTCTTGCCACGTTGCACCGATGGCCATCACTTCTCCCGTCGCGCGCATCTCTGTACCAAGCGTACGATCGCTTTCTGGAAAAGCATCAAAAGGAAAACGGGGCATTTTGACGACAACATCCTTTAAAACTGGCGGCTCATCGGCACGTCTTCCCGTTTTTCCAATCGTGATCGTCTCTAGACGTTTACCCAGTGCCAGCTTTGCCGAGACGTAGGCGATCGGGTACCCTGTCGCTTTGGAAGCAAGTGCACTCGATCGAGATAGACGCGGATTCACTTCGATGACAGCATACGTATCACGTTTTTTATCATACGCAAACTGTACGTTCGCTCCGCCGACAAGGGATAAGGCATGAGCGATCTTTAAAGCCGCTTGACGAAAACGTGCTTCCACCTCAGGATGTAAGGATAAAGCAGGCGTGACAACGATGGAATCACCAGTATGCACACCGACAGGATCGATATTTTCCATCACAGCAACAACCATGGCAGTTCCGGATG
Source organism: Candidatus Carbonibacillus sp. (assembly GCA_034007185.1). Classification (GTDB taxonomy): domain Bacteria; phylum Bacillota; class Bacilli; order Thermicanales; family DSM-22653; genus Carbonibacillus. The sequence continues at coordinate 4,901 of JAVERJ010000032.1, forward strand.
CATCGCGAATGACTTCAGCTTCTATTTCGACTTGGCCAATGAGACTCGTTTCAATCAGGCATTGTCCAATGGGACTGGTGGTTAATGCTTTTTGTACGAGTTCTATATACTGCTGTTCACTGTAGGCGATGCCGCCACCGCTTCCGCCAAGGGTATAAGCTGGGCGGATCACCAGTGGTAACGGATTTTCTTTAAGATAAGTGCGCGCTTCTTCGACACTCCCCACCACCGTGCTGGCCGGGATTGGTTCGCCGATGGCCTGCATAAGGGCGCGAAAACGCGCGTGGTCCTCCCCGCGTGCAATATCTTCCGGTTGTGTCCCTAAAATGCGCACACCGAGCGCTTCTAACACGCCTTGTTCGTGCAGTGAACGGGCGAGATTAAGCCCCGTCTGCCCGCCAAAAGCGGCAAGAAGCCCTTGGGGACGCTCTTTTTGCAATATGCGTATAACATTGTCTTCCGTTAGCGCTTCTAAATAGACTTTTACACCCGGTGCAGGTTCCGTCATCATCGTCGCTGGATTACTGTTGATGAGCACAATATCCAGCCCTTCTTCCATAAGCGCCCGGCGCGCTTCATTTCCAGCATAATCGAATTCTGCCCCTTGACCGATGACGATGGGACCGGAACCGATAAGCATCACTTTTTTTAAATCAGGTTGAACCATCATCGCCCTCCTTTGCTAACCAGCGATCCACTGACCATCATTCGAATTCACCTTAAAGATGTATGCTCATAAACGATCTTACCATTGACCATGGTTAAAACCGGATATCCCTGAAGTTCCCATCCCGTAAACGGTGTATTTCGACCACGAGAAGCAAAGGTGTGAGGATCGACCGTCTGTTTGAGGTGTGGATCGATCAGGGTGAGATCGGCTGGTGCCCCGATCGTAAGCGTACCGCCTGAAAGGCGGAAACGACGGCGTGGAAAAACGCTGAGTGCCCACAAGACGGTTTCTAAAGGAACATGACCAGGAAGCACAAGATGGGTGTACAGAAGCGGAAAAGCTGTCTCCAAACCGACAATGCCAAACGGTGCCTGCGCCATCCCTTGAGATTTCTCAGCCTCACTGTGTGGTGCGTGATCTGTGGCGATCATCTCAATCAGACCGCTGCGTAAGGCATCGATCAAGGCACGGCGTTCACCTTCCGGGGCGAGCGGTGGATTCATCTTCCAATTGGCAAGCATGCTGGGCTCGATGTTCAACAAAGCTTCTTCACTCAATACAAGATGATGCGGTGTCACTTCTGCTGATAGATCAGCACCTACCATGCGTCCAAAGTGAAGCACGTCAAGAGAAGCACGCGTAGAGACATGTAAGGCATGGTAACGGACGCCACTTATCTTCGCTAGCAAAACATCGCGCGCCAAGGGAATGGCTTCGAACATCTCTTCCATGCCGCGCACACCCAATGCTTCTTGTACGGCGCCCCGCCGCAATACCCCACCCGCACTCAGCGCTTCCTCTTCATTGTGCGTCATGATGATACTATCCAATGCGCGTACTGTGCGCATCGCTTCAAGCATCACCGCACTATTTTGAACACCGCGCCCATCATCGGTAAACCCTACGACGCCCAGAGCATGAAGCGCCGCCATATCGGTTAACGTACGCCCCTCGAGTCCGCGGGTGATCGCCGCTACGACATACGTCTTTACATGTGCGACCTGCTCGGCATGCGACATCAGGGCACGAACGATTTCCGGATGATCCAAGACCGGAGATGTATTGGGCATCATCGCCACGGCCGAAAACCCTCCGCGAGCAGCCGCCAATGTACCTGCTTCCAGCGTCTCTTTGTGCGTACCACCTGGTTCACGCAAATGCACATGCATATCGACAAAACCAGGAACGAGTAAACGACCACGTCCATCGATCCATGTATCAAGAACAGTGCGCCCAGAGCCATCAAATGACGCACCGTGCTGAGACGATGCCGGTACAATCTGAGCGATTCGACCGTCTTCGATCGCTACATGACCATCCATCCATTGACCTTCTGGTAACAACAGTCTCGCCCCATAGATCCAAAACATCTCTACCACCCCTTTCGAAACGCACTCCTTCTTTTTTTTTGGAACGCACCACCTGCAACACTCAAAAATGGACTCAGGAGAAGAACGATGGCACCATACCGACTGCATCATCCTGAGAAGCGCTCTGTGCGCTCAGTTCAACTTCAATGGGGAAAGCGTGATGTTGGGTGTGAGATGTGGACCACTGTTCTTTAAGCCACGTCAGTAAGGCCAGACGCATCCACATCCCGTCGTTAACCTGTTTACGAACCAGTACAGAAGGTTCTTTTAATAGCGTCCGAGCAATCTCAACATCAGACCAAACAGGGCCTGGATGGAGGATCAGTCGCTCTGGTTTCATCTGTTGCCACCGCGCTTCATTCAGACCGTAATGCAAAAGATATGACCTAGTCGCAAGATCGCCTGTCTCCGTTCGTTGCAAAAGTTCCGATGACAAACGCTCTTTTTGGAGCCTAAGGACAATTAAGGCATCCACTTCCCGAACCAACGCATCAACCGGAAGACGCGCGATATGGGATGGGATCGGGTCATGGGGCCGCTCCAAAAGATCTTCCGGTCCGCCGATGACGATGCTTGCTCCTAAGCGCGGCAAAAGGCGCAGATGGGACCCCGCCACCCGACTGTGGCGAATATCCCCTAAGATACCGATCACTTTTCCTTTCAGCGATCCCCACGCATCACTTAACGTCAGCACATCACCCAGCGCCTGTGTTGGATGTTCCAGACGTCCAAATCCAGCATTGATCAGCGGGGTTGTCCCAAGGGCACGACGGTAGGAAGTCACATCTTCATCCCTCGTTCGGACGATAACAAGATGAACACCAAGTGCTGCAAGCGTAGCCAGTGTCTCTTCAACATCTTCTCCTTTTTGTACACTTGAGCGCCCCACATCGAGATCGAGGATATCAGCGCCACCCCGCAGTAAAGCGGCTTGAAAGGAAAGCCGGGTGCGCGTACTCGGTTCAAAAAACGCCAAAGCTGCACGCCAACCTTTCAGGGGTTGGTTCCAAGAAGGATCTTGATGGGACTCAGCGCGAAAGGTGCGTGCACGTTCCATCAACGCCAAAATAGTCTCTGTCTTTAACTGCTCAACCGACCACAAGCCGTCTCTTACTTCGATCGAATGATCCATCATGGCCCAGCACCCTTTCTTTATCCTTCATAGATGAACCGTCTCCACATCTTTTCCCGAAAAGATCCGATTGCACGTTCGGCGTTCACCTTTCCTGCTGTTCATCGATACGTCCGTACGCATATGCCTTACCCGGTAAAATCGCGTGAACAATCATCCCTAAAAACGTCGCCATGGCAATGTTATCGATGGTCAGATTGATAAGGATCTGGTGCAGCGATAGATCATGAAATTCTAATTTGAAACCCCCAATGCCGGTGACGAGAATAATGGCAGCAAGGAGCATGTTGCGTTTATGTGAGAAATCAATCCGATGTTCCACGAACATGCGCAACCCTTGACCTGCTATAATTCCAAAAAGCACAATCGTGACCCCACCTAAAACGGGCTTAGGAATATACATCAAGAAAACACCAATTTTTTCTACAAAGGCAAAGAGGATGGCAAAAATGGCAGCCAAGGCCAGCACGTAACGGCTAAAAACACGTGTAATGGCTAAGACGCCAATGTTTTCTCCGTACGTCGTACTCGGTGGACCGCCAATCAGCGCTGCTGTCGATACGGCAACGCCGTCTCCTAAAAGCGATCGATGCAGTTTAGGCATAAGGTTTTTGCCCATGACATTACCTGTGACGAGAAGATGCCCGATATGTTCGGCGAGTGTCACAAAAGCGACCGGAACAATGACCAGCGCATAAATCCAGTTTTCAGGTTGGCTCATCGCTTGAAGGACGGCACCGGTGTGCATGTGCTGGGTGTAAAATGCTTGGGGTGAAAGGAACCAAGGTGCATCCCCGATCGCCTCAACGGCTGCAGGTCCGCCCCCCAGCGGCGTTGTAAACCAAACACGATAGCGCACATAAGCGTAAACAGTTCCCAGCACCATCCCTGATAAAACAGGGATGACGGATAGAAAACCTCTCACATACATGCTCATAAAGACAACGACCAAAAGCGTCACAGCAGCGACCTCAACTGCCTGCAAACCATAGTCTCCTGTCAAAGGATCGGTTAAGGCCCAATTGACCGCAACGCCGGATAAAGCAAGTCCGATCACAGTGATGATCGAGCCGATCACCAATGGTGGCATGAGGCGATCAAGCCAACCGATCCCTACCCTGGCCACGATCCAAGAGACGAGCACATATACGAATCCAGATAAAAACGCACCGAGAAGCGCAACCCCTACACCCTTCGCTTGGGACACAGTAATGATCGGACCAATGAAAGCAAACGATGATCCAAGGTAGTTAGGCAATTCACCGCGGGTGATGAGCAAGAAAAGGAGCGTTCCTACCCCACTCGATAACAGGGCAGCCTGAACATCGAGCCCAGTCAAAAGCGGCACGAGCACGGTTGCGCCAAACATAGCAAAAGCATGCTGTAAACTGAGTGGAATCCATCGTACAAGGGGCGGAACCTCATCGATATCATAGATCGGTGCGCTCAATGATGGTGCCATTCGTTTTCCCATCTCTGACATATGTGTGTATCCTCCTTCACATATCTTTTGATCGATCCATATGGAACATGGCTGAATCCTTTTTTAGCTGTGATGGACCATCAACCGCACCTCATCGAGACCATCCGTTTCTCTCAACAAAACATCAATACGCTCATGACGAGCCGTCGGCACATTTTTCCCTACATAATCGGCACGAATGGGTAACTCTCGATGCCCCCGATCGATGAGTACGGCCAACTGAATGGAAGCTGGCCGACCCAAATCGATGAGCGCATCCAATGCAGCGCGCACCGTACGCCCGGTAAACAACACATCATCGACAAGCACGACCGTTTTTTTACTGATTTCAAAATCAATCGATTGTTGGCCAACCCGCGGTTCACCCTCTGGGTTGATCGTACTCAGATCATCGCGATACAAACTGATATCGAGTGCGCCCACGGGAACATAGCGACCTTCTACAGCATAGATAGCTTCTTTAAGACGCAGCGCCAGAGGTTCACCGCGTGTTTTAATTCCGATGAATACGAGTTCGTCCGTTCCTTTGTTTTTCTCTAAGATTTGATGGGCGATGCGCATGATGGCCCGCCGCATCGCTAATTCATCCATAATCACCTTCTCTAGAGCACGGCTCACATCGATCCCCCCAATCACGGATGCATCCTTCTGATCATCGTATCCATCATCCTTCATCGCGATAAGCCTCCTTTCATCACTGGGATACCTTAGGCTTGAGACGGGCATGATGGCTTGATCGATTTTGTGCATAAAAAATACCCCTCAGAGAGGGGTAAGCCGCACGTTTAAACACACAGCGATGCAGACAGCGCACGCTTAGAGGCACGTCAATCCTCTAAAAACCATACGCCGATCTGTGTATCGCGTTGATGATTAAACTTCTGCCCACCTTGTCAGCCTCTCTGGACTGCCCTTAAAGGTGCGTATGCACTTCTACGTAAATATACATAAACGAAGGGCTGTACGCAAGGGCAAAGTTTGCATTGCTGGGCCCCTGCTTTTATCCATGATAAGCATTGACATCGTAAGCCCACCTTGATATAGTGGAAATACCCTATATTTATATCAAGTCTAAATATAGGTTTGATTCACTTTCGTCCAGCGCTGTTTTTTATAGCGCCATGAAACGATGAAGGAAACGATCAGGGAAAGGAGCTCAGACAATGACACACTCTCATCATCAGGCTTACCATGGCAGCATCACACGGTATCAATCGGACCGCACAACCAACAAAGACTGGTGGCCCAACCAACTGAACCTTAGCATTTTGCATCAGCATGATCGCAAAACAAACCCCTATGATGAAAGCTTCGATTATAAAGAAGCCTTTCAATCTCTCGACTACTGGGCGTTAAAAGAAGATTTAAAACAGCTTATGACGACATCGCAAGACTGGTGGCCGGCCGATTACGGACACTACGGACCGTTTTTTATTCGGATGGCTTGGCATTCAGCCGGAACGTATCGTATCGGTGATGGAAGGGGTGGAGCTTCGAGCGGAACGCAACGTTTTGCGCCACTGAACAGTTGGCCAGACAACGTTCATCTCGATAAAGCGCGACGCCTTCTCTGGCCGATCAAAAAGAAATATGGTAATGCCATCTCTTGGGCGGATCTGATCGTCCTTGCAGGAAACGTCGCTTTAGAAGCAATGGGCGTAGAAACGATTGGCTTCGGCGGGGGGCGTGAAGATGTCTGGCATCCAGAAGAAGATGTTTATTGGGGCTCAGAAAAAGCATGGTTAGAAAGTAACCGTTACAAAGGTCAAAGCAAAGATGACCGCGAAGCGCTAGAAAATCCCCTGGCTGCTGTACAAATGGGCTTGATTTATGTTAACCCTGAGGGTCCAGATGGTAAACCGGATCCGCTCAAAGCAGCTGAAGATATTCGCGTCACCTTTCATCGCATGGGCATGACCGATGAAGAAACCGTGGCGCTCATCGCTGGTGGGCATACGTTCGGAAAATCACATGGTGCAGGACCAGCGACCCACGTCGGACCACCCCCTGAAGCGGCCCCCATTGAACAACAAGGTCTGGGATGGCAAAGTACGTATGGTAAAGGAAAAGGTCGCGATACGATTGGTAGCGGTATTGAAGGCGCATGGACACCGACGCCTACGCAGTGGGATATGACCTATCTTGACATGTTATTTCACTATGACTGGTGGTTGACCAAAAGTCCAGCCGGTGCCTGGCAGTGGATGGCTGTTGATCCACAAGAAGCGCATTTGGCTCCCGATGCAGAAGATCCTTCTAAAAGGGTCCCCACCATGATGATGACCACCGATCTCGCCCTGCGTTTTGATCCAGAGTTCGAAAAAATTGCTCGTAAATTTCATGAAGATCCAAAAGCTTTTCATGATGCTTTTGCACGTGCTTGGTTCAAACTCATCCATCGCGACATGGGACCAAAAAGCCGTTATCTCGGTCCAGAAGTGCCTAAAGAAGATTTTATTTGGCAAGACCCCATTCCCACCGTCACGTACACGTTGGATGAGGCGGAGATTAAGCAATTAAAACACATGATCTTAGCCACGGACGTTCCGCGACATTTGCTTATCAAAACAGCCTGGGCAGCGGCTAGCACCTTTAGACAATCAGACAAACGCGGCGGCGCCAATGGTGGCCGCATACGCCTTGCCCCTCAAAAAGATTGGGAAGTTAACGAACCGGAAGATCTACAGCGTGTTCTTAATACCTATGAATCTTTACGCGAGAGCCTTCCAAAACCGATCAGTATCGCGGATCTCATCGTACTTGGCGGCAGCGCCGCCGTCGAAGAGGCGGCCCGAAAAGCAGGCTATGATGTGACGGTCCCCTTTCTACCCGGGCGCGGCGATGCAACACAAGAGATGACCGACATCGAGAATATGGCCGTGTTAGAGCCTTTTGCCGACGGCTTTCGCAATTACTATCGCGACGGACTGAGCATTCCCCCTGAAGATTTGCTCCTCGATAAAGCACAACTTTTGGGTCTTACAGCGCCCGAAATGACCGTTCTTATTGGCGGATTACGTGTTCTTGGGGCAAACTATCAAAACACGCCATACGGTGTGTTTACCGATCGTGTCGGTGTTTTGACAAATGACTTTTTCGTTCATCTCGTCGATATGAACTTCGAATGGGTGCCTCAAGAAAACGGTCTGTATGCGATTCGAGAGCGTCGAACAGGGGTGCAACGTTTTACTGCGACACGCATCGATCTCATCTTTGGTTCTAATTCAATCTTACGGGCCTACGCTGAATATTACGCCCAAGACGACAACCAGAAGACATTCGTCTACGATTTTATCAAAGCTTGGGTCAAAGTTATGAATGCCGATCGGTTTGATGTGAACATCAAGACTCACGGTGCTTCTTTAAAGCCGTCAACAATAGCTTAAAGTCTTCGGGCAATGGCGATGTAAACCGCATCAACGCTCCGCTCCGAGGATGCTTGAAACTGACAAGCGCAGCATGCAGCGCTTGTCTTTTTATTTCCGGACGCCGACATGATCCATACACGGGATCGCCAATCAAAGGATGCCCCAAGGCCGTCATATGCACGCGAATTTGATGTGTGCGCCCCGTGATCAAAAGCGCTTCGATCAACGTATACCCTGAAAAACGCTCCAAAACACGGTAGCGCGTATGC
>JAVERJ010000033.1:0-12883 GCA_034007185.1 Candidatus Carbonibacillus sp.
TTTAAACCGTGCTGGCCGCAGCCTTGATGCCGTTCTTTATGTCTATGTTCCATATGACATTTTAGTGGAACGGCTAACCGGTCGGCGTGTGTGTAAACAATGTGGTGCGACCTACCACATCATCTTTAATCCTCCCAAACAAGAGGGCATTTGCGATCGGTGTGGTGGCACGTTGTACCAGCGAGACGACGATCGCCCTGAAACCGTTCAACGACGTTTGGATGTCAATCAAAAAGAGACAGATACGCTCGTTCAGTTTTATCGTGAACGCGGTATATTAAAAGAAATCGACGGGCTTGGGACGATCGATGAAGTTTTTGGGCGCATCCAACAAGCGATAGGAGACGCAAGCAATGATTAAGCTGCGCACATCGCGAGAGCTCAAACTTTTGCGTGAGGCAGGTCGTATTGTAGCGCTCACCCATCAAATGCTAAAAAAACACATTGAGCCAGGGATCACAACACGAGAACTGGATCGACTGGCTGAAGCGTTTATCAAAAGCCACGGGGCTAAGCCTTCTTTCAAAGGATACAACGGGTACCCTGCGAGTATTTGCACATCAATTAATGAAGAGCTGGTCCATGGCATCCCGTCCGATCGTCGGCTTCTTTCGGGTGATATCATTTCTATTGATATTGGTGCGGAGTATGAAGGGTATCACGGAGATTCGGCCTGGACCTATGCTGTTGGGGACATCTCAGAAGATGATCAAGCGTTGCTACGGGTTACCGAAGAAGCACTCTATGTTGGTATTCGCAAGGCACGTCCGGGGGCGCATCTATCCGATATCTCACACGCCATTCAAAACCATGTCGAGGCACACGGATTTTCGATTGTGCGAGAATATGTTGGTCATGGTGTTGGAGAAAATCTTCATGAGGAACCACAAATTCCCAACTTTGGTCCACCGGGGCGTGGTGTGCGTCTACGACCTGGAATGGTTCTGGCGATTGAACCGATGGTCAATGCCGGGTCGCGCTATGTCAAAACACTCTCTGATGGTTGGACGGTCGTTACGATCGACGGCAGACGCGCAGCACACTTCGAGCATACGATCGCGATCACAGAAGAAGGACATGATATTTTGACCACGCTTTAGATCATAAGATCATCTTTACTCTGTTGACCGATGACCGTTTGGATCAGCGCATCACAAGGCCGTGGGCACGCCGAGAACCGCTGATGACCTGTGCAATCCCACAACGTAGGAAACCCGTATCATCCAGACGAAAGGAAGGTGGTAGACGTGGCCAAAGAAGATGTCATTGAAATGGAAGGGACTGTCATCGAACCGTTACCAAACGCCATGTTTCGCGTGCAGTTGGAAAACGGGCATATCATTTTGGCACATGTCTCGGGTAAAATTCGCATGAACTTCATTCGTATTTTGCCTGGAGACAAGGTGACAGTTGAGCTTTCTCCTTACGATCTTACACGCGGTCGGATCACGTATCGTTTCAAATAGGCGACCTTTTGACGAAGAAAGGAGGCGTTACGCATGAAAGTCCGCCCGTCTGTTAAAAAGATTTGTGACAAATGCAAAGTCATTAAACGCCATGGTAAAGTCATGGTCATCTGTGAAAACCCGAAGCATAAACAACGTCAAGGCTAATTCAAGAAAGGAAGGAGGATGCACTATGGCGCGTATTGCAGGTGTCGATATTCCCCGCGAAAAACGTGTAGAAATATCGCTAACGTATATCTATGGAATCGGCCGCTCCACAGCGAAACGTATCTTAGAAGTAACCGGGGTTGATCCCAATACCCGTGTGAAGGATCTAACAGAGGATGAAATCAACCGCATCCGTGAATATATCGATAAAAATATTAAAGTTGAAGGCGATCTTCGTCGAGAAGTCGCATTAAATATCAAACGTCTGATCGAGATTGGTTGTTACCGTGGCGTTCGCCATCGTAAAGGACTTCCGGTACGCGGCCAGCGGACGAAGACAAATGCCCGGACGCGAAAAGGCCCAGCGCGTACGATTCCCGGCAAGAAAAAATAAGTAAAAGGAGGGACCTAACATGGCCAAACGAAAAACACAAACTGCCCGCACACGACGTCGCGACCGCAAAAATATTGCTTCTGGGATTGCCCATATCCGTTCGACGTTCAACAACACCATCGTTACGATTACAGATCCTCATGGAAACACCATCTCCTGGGCTTCAGCTGGTACACTTGGTTTTAAAGGAAGCCGTAAATCGACGCCGTTTGCTGCGCAGATGTCAGCGGAGGCTGCAGCCAAAGCGGCCATGGAGCACGGCATGCGGGAGGTTGAAGTGCGCGTCAAAGGACCTGGTTCAGGACGGGAAGCGGCAATACGCTCCTTGCAAGCAGCCGGGCTCGAAGTGAGCGTCATTAAAGACGTCACACCCATTCCTCATAATGGATGTCGTCCTCCGAAACGTCGGCGTGTCTGATCGATGCATCTTCGGAACGTTCAGAAGTTTGCCGATGCGCGTCTGTGGCAACACTGGAAAAAGAAGCCAATGGCCGAATCTTCATGGGCCTTGGACGTTCAGAAGGAGGGCTAAAGCATTTCATGATTGAAATCGAAAAACCAAAGATCGAGGTCGTTGAACTTTCCCCGGATCTAAGCTATGGGAAATTCGTCCTTGAGCCCCTAGAGAGAGGATATGGGACCACCTTAGGGAACTCCCTCCGTAGAATACTCCTTTCCTCTATTCCAGGAGCCGCCGTGACGTCGGTGCAAATCGATGGGGTGCTTCACGAATTTTCGACGATAGAAGGCGTCTACGAAGACACCACGGAGATTATTTTAAATCTAAAGAAGCTGGCTCTACGCATCCATTCCAATGAAGAAAAAATATTGGAGATCGAAGCCGAAGGCGAAGGTGTGGTAACCGCTGGTGATATCCGCGCTGACAGTGATGTGGAGATCTTAAATCCCGATCTTGTTATAGCGACCCTTGCCGCCGGCGCAAGATTCAATATGCGCATGACAGCCAGTCGTGGTCGTGGTTATGTTCCGGCAGAAGGTAACAAACGAGAAGATGCTCCCATTGGCGTCATTCCGATCGACTCTCTTTATTCTCCAGTGCTTCGAGTCAACTATACGGTAGAAAACACACGTGTGGGTCAGATTACCAACTATGATAAGCTAACACTAGACGTGTGGACAGATCGCAGTGTTCGCCCCGACGAGGCCTTAAGTTACGGGGCAAAAATATTGACTGAACATCTCAGCTTATTTGTTGGTCTGTCGAGTGATGTGAAAGATACTGCTTTTATGGTTGAAAAAGAAAGCGATCGTAAGGAAAAGGCACTCGAAATGACTATTGAAGAGCTCGATTTGTCTGTGCGCTCTTATAATTGTTTAAAGCGTGCTGGTATCAATACGGTATCCGAGCTAACACAAAAAACCGAAGAAGATATGATGAAAGTGCGCAATCTCGGTAAAAAGTCACTGGAAGAAGTGATTCAAAAGCTCAACAGTCTTGGATTATCGCTAAGAAAAAGCGAATAGATGTCACGATCGCAACCGCATGGTTAGCGATACCAAGGCGTTTGTCAGTTAAACATGTTTATTTCACACGATGTGAGGAGGGGAATCGCGCATGGCACGTTCTAAGTTAGGTAGACCGTCAGCGGCACGTAAAGCGCTGCTTCGTGATCTTGTAACCCAACTTATTTTACACGAGCAAGTAGAGACGACATTACCAAAGGCGAAGGATGCAGCGCGTCTTGCGGATGAAATGATCACCCTAGCCAAAAGAGGTGATCTGCATGCCCGTCGCCAAGCGGCATCGTTTGTTCGACCACTCAAGACCGATCCTGAAGATCCAAAGAGCAAAGACGCGGTACAAAAGTTGTTCGATATCATTGCACCGCGCTATCAAGATCGCAAGGGTGGATACACGCGTGTATTGAAAAAAGGACCGCGTCGAGGCGATGGTGCAGAGATGGCCATCTTAGAACTCGTTGATTAAAACGATGGGATGATGGCATAAACGTTTTGTAAAAGACGTATCGGTGTCAATGCGTGTGCATGCTCTTAAGTATCTCAAGAAGGCGTGAAAACGATGGGACGAGCGTTGATCGAGCTTCAAAATGTATCCTATCGTTATCCTGGAACGCCGCGGCAAGCCTTACAAAACGTGACGTTACGCATCGATGAGGGCGAATGGGTGACCGTGGTTGGTGGCAACGGTTCAGGAAAAACGACATTGGCTTGGGTTTTAAGTGGGCTTTTATCCCCCCAGCAGGGGATCTACCTGCTGCGTGGGGAAAAAGTCACAGAAGCATCCTTGAGAACGGTGCGGCAAACGGTGGGGATGATTTTTCAAAACCCTGAAGATCAAATCATCCAAGCGACGGTTGAGGATGATATTGCTTTTGGATTAGAAGTACAAGGGTTACCACCGAGCGTGATCGAGCAACGTGTGGCTTGGGCCTTGGATCGGCTCGGTCTAAAAGAAGTCCGGCATCGTGAACCGTACCGACTTTCTGGAGGACAAAAAAAACGCTTAGCTGTGGCTGGTATGATCGTCTTAAAACCTAAAGCGCTCGTTTTAGATGAAGCATTTGCCATGCTTGATCCTAAAGCTCAGCAAGATATTTTAGCACTTCTTCGTTCCCTGCACCGGGAAGAAGGCATGGCCATCATCGAAGTCACGCATGATATGGAACAAGCCAAACAGCGCACGCGGCTTGTGGCGCTTCAAGATGGGGGCATCGTCTATGATGGTAGCCCGAATCCTTTATTTCAAGACGCTTCTTTGATCCAATCACTGCGGTTGCGTCCACCACTTGCGGTACGACTGATACAGACTTTTAAAAGTATGGGCATAGAGATCGATGAGAGCATACGAGGTGCTTTTTTTGAGCGGGAGAGCGAGGGAATCCGCGCCTTATGGAGATCGTCTTCGATGCGGTAGAATACATTTATGCTGAAAATACGCCGTTTGCCAAGCGAGCTTTACAGCATCTGTCGTTTACCTTACCATCTGGTTCTTTTACAGCGATCATGGGCGTGACAGGATCGGGAAAGTCAACGATTGGCCAGCTTGCAGCAGGGCTTCTTTATCCAACAGCAGGTCGTGTACGCATCGATGGGTTGGAGATTGGGCGGAGACACCCCCCTCCACAGAGTCTTCGGCGGCGTATTGGTTATGCGTTTCAATTTCCAGAGCATCAGCTTTTTGAAGAAACCGTGCGCAAGGAAGTGGCCTTTTCTTTAAAACGCCTAAAACTTTCCCCGGAAGATGAAGAGCAACGGATTATCCAAGCGCTGCGTTCTTTTGGATTGGATGAATCGTACCTCTTACGCAACCCGCTTTTTTTAAGTGGGGGGGAAAAGCGCAGGGTAGCGCTTGCCAGCATTTTTGTAAGCGAACCGGAGCTTCTCGTACTCGATGAAGCGACAGCAGGTCTTGATCCGCTCGGTCGTGAAGCCATCCTCAACCATCTTGCTCGCTGGTACCAGGCGCGACGGCCGACCGTTTTATATATTACCCATGATCTTGATGAGGCGCTCCGTCTTGCCGATACACTCTTTGTGGTCCATGAGGGTCGTCTTATATGGCATGGAACGGTGTCTGGGTTGATCCGTCGATCCTTGGAGGATCCGCAATTCACGTCTGCGTTGGAAGAAGCAGGCTTAGTGAAAACATCTTGGCAAGAGGTGCTGATGACGCTCGTGCAGTGTGATCAGCGGGCCCTCGATGCCTTACCGCGGCATGAGGTCGAAGTTGTACAGTGGATTCAACGATACTGGCATCGTTAGAGTCGAAGCGTGCGGACGCTTGGAGGGCGTATGCTTAAAATACGGAATGGCGCTGGATCGCGTTTGTTCTAAGGATGATGAAAGAAGGAGGAGACCGATGGCGTTGATTGAGTCTTTTCCTCTCGGACGATACGTTCCGTATACCTCCTTTGTTCATGCACTCGATCCGCGCACCAAACTTCTAACAACGGTAGCTGTTGCCGCCTGGGTGTTTTTGGCGACAACAGCAGGGATGTTATGTTTTATATGGATCTTCTTAGGCGTTGCGCTGGCCGCTTCGAAAATACCTTGGAAGTATTTTGTCATGTCACTTCTCCCTATCGTCTGGGTACTCGTGTTTTTAGCGATCATACAGATTGTTTTAGAACAACGTGGGACCACGGTGTGGCAATTCGGGATCATACGGATCACCGATCAAGGTATGTATGGGGCATTGTTTCTCGTGATGCGGCTTGTGGCATTATTTGCAGCGAGTGCGCTTCTTACGCTTACGACTTCACCCCTGCACTTAACCCGTGGTTTAGAGTCTTTGTTGGCACCACTTAAACGGCTAGGCGTTCCAATTGATGCTTTTTCACTCATGCTTACCATTGCGCTGCGATTTATTCCGACCATGTTGGATGAGCTTTTCATGATTGTTAAAGCACAAACAGCCAGAGGAGCGGATTTTAGCAGCAAGCATATCAAAAGTCGTCTCGAAGCACTTTTATCGTTATTCATCCCTCTATTTGTCCTCTCGTTTCGTCGTGCCGATCGACTTGCGCTGGCGATGGAGGCACGGGGTTACGACGTTAAACGGACACTGTCACACTGGCGTGTGCTTACCTTTCGGTGGGCAGATCGCCTCGTGTTGTTGGGGGTTGTTTTGATAACGATGATGTACGTTTTATTGAAGTTTTATCCAGTATTGCACACTCTTTTGGGTAAGCCATGACGATGGCATGAGCAGGAGGATGACGTTGCGGTGCGCATTGCCTTAACGGTTGCCTACGACGGGCGTGCTTACCATGGATTTCAGCGGCAACAGGGGACGTTAGGAAAAGCAGAGGCGACCATTCAAGAGGTCTTAGAGCAATCATTGCAAAACCTCTATGGTCAAACGTTCAACGTCGTCGGAAGTGGGCGCACAGATAGTGGTGTGCATGCTTTCGGTCAGGTCGTTCATGTTGATGTCCCATCGTATATTCCCGTCGATCGGCTTTCTTATGCACTTCGTCCGCATCTTCCTTCCGATGTAATGGTCCTCCGTGCACTAAAAGTGTCATCAGACTTTCATGCGCGTTACAGTGCTCGTTTTAAGACGTATGTTTATTCCATCCGTCTCAACTCCCACGTTTTCCCTTGGGAAAGAGGGTTGGTGTATGCTACGCATGGCGTCTATGATCCTGATCTTATCCGTCGGGCGATGCTGCTTTTGATTGGTCGTCATGATTTTTACGCCTTCCAGAAGCAAGGATCAAGTGCAAAGACGACGGTACGCACGATTGATTTTCTTGACCTCGTGGTAGACGATGATCGATGGTGGTTTTGGATTCGCGGTGATGGTTTTTTGTACCGCATGGTGCGCATCATGGTCGGTGTCCTCTTAGCCGTTGGTCAAGGATCTTTATCGCTTGAGCATCTCCGACAAGTTATGGCGGGGACGATGCATATGAATTTTGCGCCGTACGCCCTACCACCCGATGGTCTTTATTTATATGCCGTGCATTATGATGCATTCCGGACGTTTGACCCGGGACCGTATCCTCCTCGCCCTAAAGGCTATCGACTAGAGGTGTAAAGGTGTAGCGGGCATCATGGTGATGTGAGTAAAATGTTTTGTGGGCACAGCGGCTTGACAATGGATAAGGAATGCAGTATGATGAGTCACGGACTTTCGATATGTTTCGGAATGTAAGGAGGGAAGAACAATGCAAAAAACGTATATGCCTAAGGGCGATGCCCATCTCGGCGAACGCAAATGGTACGTGGTCGATGCGACTGGGCAGACGCTTGGCCGTCTCGCTTCGCAAGTAGCCGCACTTTTACGTGGTAAGCACAAACCGACCTTCACCCCCCATCTTGATATGGGTGATTTTGTCGTTGTCATCAATGCAGAAAAAATTGAACTGACCGGCCGTAAATGGACGGATAAAATATACTATCGTCATTCTGGTTATCCAGGAGGCCTTAAAGCACGGACAGCAGCAGAGATGCGCGATAAATTCCCAGAGCGCATGATTGAATTGGCTGTGCGTGGCATGTTGCCCAAAAATCGTCTGGGGCGTCAGTTGTTTACCAAACTTAAAGTATACCGCGGTTCGTCCCATCCACATACAGCGCAACAACCCGAAGTATATGAAATTAAGAAATAACATCGAAAGGAGGAACCACTTTGGCGAATGTTCAATATTACGGAACAGGGCGTCGTAAAAAAGCGACGGCACGTGTTTTTTTACGTCCTGGAGATGGGAACATTACGATTAATGGTCGACCGATGGATGAATATTTTGGGTTGGCAACTTTAAAGCTCATTGTAAAGCAACCGCTTGTTTTGACAGGGACCGACGGTGCTTATGACGTTTTTGCAACGGTAAGCGGCGGTGGATTTACCGGTCAAGCAGGGGCGATTCGTCATGGTATTGCACGGGCGCTTTTAAGTGTAGATCCTGAATTCCGTTCACTGTTGAAAAAAGCCGGTTTCTTAACGCGCGATCCGCGTATGAAAGAACGTAAAAAGTACGGTTTGAAGAAAGCGCGGCGGGCACCACAATTCTCCAAGCGTTAATGAGCGACGTCCACATCGACGTTATGATTACCGCATATTGACGTATAAAAGAATGCTTCGATGTACGTGCAGATCATCAAAGATGATCCCCATACACTTGGTCGCCTTTACTCAAAGGAAAGGAAGACTGAGTGTTTTTTTATGCTCATAAAGTCTCTTCTCCTCGGCCAAACTAAGCCCGTAAAAAGGAAAGGGGCGCAGAGGATCGATGCATCACAATCGGCTTCTTGCCAAACGTTTGATGATAAAGTTAGGTTTTCTTTTATTTTGGATCATTGTTTTACCGTCAGTGACGATGCATGCACAAACATCCAAGGTTTCACAACCCATAGCAGGCAGACTCCCACCGCTCAGTGGTCTTGTGATCGCGATCGATCCCGGGCATGGTGGGATTGATGGTGGCGCAGTTGGCTTTGGCGGGATCATCGAAAAACATTTGACATTAAGTATCGCGCTTAAACTGCGTGATTACTTACATCAAGCCGGAGCTGTAGTGATCATGACCCGTGAACGCGATGAAATGCTTTCGGATGGCGGAAGCGGAACACGCAAACAACGCGATATGCGTGCGCGTATTGGCATCATCAATCAGCCAGGGGTTAACATAGCTGTGAGTATTCACCTCAATAGCATCCCTTCACCGCGCTGGCATGGCGCAGAAACCTTTTACCATCCACAGCGCGAAGAAGCTAAAGCTTTGGCTGAACATATCCAAAGTCGGCTGAAAGAACATGGTCTCACCGATCGCCAAATCAAGTCAGGCGAGGATCTTTATATTTTACGGATGATGAAACCGGTCGGCGTATTGGTTGAAGCCGGGTATGTTTCACATCCGGGTGAAGCCCAAAAACTCGCTCAACCACAGTATCAGTCACTTGTTGCGTATGCGATTTATGAAGGCATTTTAGATTATTGGCAGACCCACGATGATCGCCCCCATACACCGCAGGATGTGCCTTAGGCATTCCTGCGGTTTCATGTTATAATAAAAACAAACATTGATTTTTGGTTTGAATAAGGGGGATCGGCTCATGTCACTCTCAGAAGAGAGGATTTTGGAAGCGCTTCGCACCGTCAATGATCCAGAAATACATGAAAATATTGTTGCTTTGGATATGGTCGAAGCCATTGATGTTCACGGCAAAAACGTACAGGTTAAAGTGAAGTTGACCATCTCTGGATGCCCGCTGCAACATACTTTGGAAGAGGATGTTAAACGCGCTTTGCAAGCGATTGGTGCAGAAACAGTGAAGGTTCATTTTACGACCATGACCGATGAAGAAAGAGAAAAACTGGCCGCAAAGTTGCGTGGGAAGAGTGGAAGCCCTATGGTTTCCTTAAATCCCAATCGGCTGCCCGGCGATGAACATACCATCTTTTTAGCCATTTCAAGCGGTAAAGGTGGCGTTGGTAAGTCGACGGTGACAACCAATCTTGCCGTCAATTTTGCACGCATGGGTCTTCAAGTCGGGTTGATCGATGCAGACATTTATGGTTTTAGTGTACCGGATATGATGGGTATTGAACAAAGACCTACGGTGATTAACGATGTCATTTTGCCCGTACCGCGTTTTGGGGTTAAAGTGATGTCCATGGGTTTTTTTGTCAATGATAATTCACCAGTTATTTGGCGCGGACCGATGTTAGGGAAAATGTTAGATACGTTTTTAAAGGAAGTGAGCTGGGGACCCCTCGATGTGATGC
The DNA here is from genome assembly GCA_034007185.1 of Candidatus Carbonibacillus sp. Taxonomy (GTDB): domain Bacteria; phylum Bacillota; class Bacilli; order Thermicanales; family DSM-22653; genus Carbonibacillus. Next base: position 10,223 of record JAVERJ010000033.1, read on the forward strand.
TTCTGGATCTCCCCCCCGGAACAGGGGATGTGGCTCTGGATGTTCATAGCAAGATTCCTCAAGCAAAAGAAATTATTGTGACGACACCCCATGCGACCGCTTCATTTGTAGCAGCCCGTGCTGGAACGATGGCGCTTAGGACAAATCACGAGCTGCTCGGAGTAGTAGAAAATATGTCGTATTATGTGTGCTCAAACGGTGAGCGCGGTTATGTATTTGGACAAGGCGGCGGAGAGCGGTTGGCTGAAGTGCTTGGGACGGAGTTGTTGGCGCAAATACCGCTTGGTTTACCGGATGAGATGGATCCGGATGATCCGGATTTTTCTCCATCGATCTACACCCCTCAACATCCTGCCGGTCAAGCCTATGCGGCACTGGCCAAAAAAATATGGGATAAAGTTCATGCGCCTACACATTCCTCTTAAATTTTAAATATGAACATGTACGTTCAAATGTAAAACGTTTTCTGGATTTTTTATTGATGCATCATGTTGCGGATGTGAGAATTGAGGTGGTAGTGGTGGCTATTTATTTTCCACCGCCACCACTACCACCTTCCTCAGCGCTTCCTTCTTCATCGCCTTGTTTTTCTTTATCTGATCCTTTGTCTTCTTTATTTTTTTCTGGTTTGCTCGCCTCTTCTTGGACCTTTTTCAAGATCTTCATAAGTTTTTCTTGAAACAAGGGTGATTGAATGGTATCTTCTACCACCTTAGCTGTCTGCTCGCGATAGGCTTTGGACTTCATGAGGTCAAGCAATTGCTTTTCAAATTGAGGATCTTTCCAAACATCCAGCAACATCGCTTGATATTCGGGATCTTTCATCAGCGCTTTGAGCAACGCTTCATTTTCTTTTTGCATTGTTTTGGCGATGGTGGCAGCAAATTTGGGATCATCAAACATCTCTTTTAGTTGTTTTTGGCCTTGTTCAGAGGTCAAGGCGGTTAAGACGGCTTGTTTAACTTCGGGTTGAGATAGGATGAGCTCGTGTTTAACTTCGTTTTTCGATAAGACTTCTTTGATTGCTTTTTGACCTTCTTCTGTTTGAATGATATCTTTGACCATCGTTTTCATGTCGTTATAATCCGGACTGCTTTGGGTGCCTGTCGATGATTGTCCGGCACATGATGCTGTGGCTGAGATGAAGAAGATCAACATCAAAACGCGTAAAACGACGCGCATCATATGCTCACCGCTTTCTCATAAACCTTTTTCTATTGTTAATATGTGACTGAATGCCTTCCTCTATGCGTATGGCGATGGCTGAATCCACTGACTTAAGGAACGAACCTTCCTGAATGTAAAAATGTCTGACAAGGTCTTATTGCCTCAACATGGCAGGAGGTTTTGTCAAATACACGCTTGAGAGAGGACAAGCACGGTGAATACGAGACGTCTTGTATTTTTACTTTGGACGACGTTGGCTGTTGGGGGGATCGGTGGCGTCATGAGCGCATCGATTCTGATGATGATTGAAGGCGGTATATCGAATCAAGTCGGCGATACAGTGTTAGGGATCGTCAGTTGGTTTGGAAGCGGTATGGTTTATGCCGCCTTATCGCTGCTCGGGTATTTTGTTTTTAATATGTTACAAATGCTTGGTTTAAGTCTGTTCCCAAAACCGTATCGCGGCTTATGGTCAACATTATTACTGGCCATCACGATGATTGTCCTGATCGATTTATTGTTTTATCCCGTGCTCTTGGGCCGTCGTTATGCGTACCAAGTACTCACACCGCTCCCCGTTCTTACTCTTTTTAGTTTCGCGTTGTTGATCACATTTATAAAAATAAAACAATCGGGGCGCAAAGCGCTGGCCCCGACCCTCTTTTTTTTGTTTACCTTTACGTTGCTCGAACTCATACCCGCCCTCCGTCTGGAAAACATCAAGGCATTTTTTGATATGGCCCTGCCGCTCTTTCTAGCCAATGCGTATCAGGTACTGATGACTGGACATATGTTTAAGAAGAACAGCCGACAGTAGAGACACAGTGTTCGTCTGGAATCGATGGGCTAGAGAAGACTTTGAACAGAGGGATAACGTCTTTTTGTCTTTTCATTGATTAAGGAACGGTGTGGACGGTATCTTTATAACCGCTGATGAGTTCACTTACAGTGACAAAGCGATAACCATGACGTTTTAATTCACGGATCAGTGTGCTAAGGGCTTGCGCCGTTTCTTTAGCCGAATCGCTGGCATGAAGCAGCACAATCGCACCGGGTTTGGCGGAGGTGAGGACGCGTGAGACGATGACATCATGGCCTGGGTTTTTCCAATCCTCTGGATTGATGCTCCAAAGAACGGTGGTAAGACCAAGTGTACTTGCTGCTTTTAACACTTTTTGATCGAAGTCGCCGTTTGGTGGTCGAAAGAAGGCGATGGATTGTCCGGTTAGACGATGCAACACTTCTTCTCCAGTTTTTATTTCTGATAGCAGTGTTTCCTCATCCAATCGTGTATAATTCATATGACGATTGCCGAGCGTGCCGATTTCAAAGCCAACTTGTTTCATTTTTTTAATGATCTCAGCATGATCTTTAGCCCAAGGTGCGGATATAAAAAATGTGGCTTGTAACACGCCTTCTTTCTGCAATGTTTCCATAATTGGGAGGATCTCTACATCACCCCAACTAATATCAAATGTAAGACTGATTACTTTT
>JAVERJ010000034.1:0-12824 GCA_034007185.1 Candidatus Carbonibacillus sp.
GAAGCGGCCATGGACCAACTTGAGCTTAATCTGGCTTTAAAACATGCTTTTGATATCGTGCATCTGGCCAATCAACTGATCGATGAATCGGCACCTTGGGCACTTTTTAAAGATGTGGCATCGCGCGATAGGTTAAATACGGTGTTATATGAGCTCGCAGCCCTTCTCCGTATGCTTTCCATTGTCCTCTTTCCGTTTATGCCAAAGACGGCCCAGGAGATTGCCCGACGACTTGGCTTAAATGAAGTATCAAGCTGGGAGACGGTGCGGTCATGGAGACAGCTTCCCCATGGTCTGCACGTCGAAAAAGGAGACGCACTGTTCCCGCGTCTCGACATGGCTGAAGAACTTGCGCTCATCGACACATGGGGTATAAAAAAGGAAACGGCAACGAAGGGTGGTGAAACCATGGCCGTGGCGCCTAAAGGAGGTGAGGCTGTGACCGAAAAAGCTGTTGAAACAAAACACGATGGTGCACCAGATATGACGGGGCTTTTGAGCATCGATGAATTTTCTCGTGTGGATTTGCGGGTATGTGAGGTGCTGGAGGCAGAAAAAATCACTGGTGCCGATCGACTTCTCCGTCTGATCGTCGATCTAGGGACAGAAAAGCGTCAGGTCGTCTCTGGCATCGCCGAGTATTACGAACCGAGTGCGCTCATCGGTAAAAAGCTGATTCTCGTCAGCAATTTAAAGCCGGTGACGTTGCGTGGTGTTCGTTCGGAAGGGATGATCCTTGCCACCAAATATGACAACACGCTAGAGGTTGTAACCGTCTCACAAAACGTTCCCAATGGAACGCAGGTGAAATAATGTCTTGTGCTCTTTTTGACACCCATGCCCATCTGGATGATCCGTTGTATGCAGACGATCGCTCAGACGTGTTAAAACGCGCTTTTGAGGCTGGCGTGCACCATATTCTTAATGTTGGGTTTACACCCGAGCGTATCAAAAGCACATTGGCATTGACTGAGGCGACTTTTCCGTTTCCGACACCACGCCTTTACGCAGCCGTCGGTATCCATCCGACGGAAGCAGCGCTTTTTAATGATGCCATCGGCGCCGTTTTAGAAAAATCAGCACGTCACCCAAACGTCCGCGCCATCGGTGAAATTGGTCTTGATTATTATTGGGACACCGCTCCACGTCCACACCAACAAGAAGTGTTTTTAAAACAGCTTTTGTTGGCCAAAGCCCTTGACTTACCCGTCGTCATTCACAACCGTGATGCCCACACCGATGTGCTTGCTGTGCTAAAACAAGCGGCACCTTTTCCTCAAGGTGGGGTCATGCACGCTTTTTCAGGTGATGAGAGTTTTATGCGGGAAGTTTTAGCAATGGGCTTTTACATTTCTTTCGGCGGACCGGTCACGTTTAAAAATGCACAGTCGCTTCAAGCGCTTGTCCCTCTTGTCCCTGATGATCGATTGTTGATTGAAACGGATGCGCCTTATTTATCACCGCATCCATTTCGAGGGAAACGCAATGAAAGCGCACGTGTGCGTATCATCGCAGAAAAAATAGCAACACTTAAAGGGATATCGTTGGAAGAGCTTTCCTGTCTAACGACGCATAACGCTAAACAACTTTTTAAGATCGATTCAGCAGAAGATGAAAGGACACCTCAGACGATCTAAACGCTATAAGCATCTCTTATGGATCTTAGAAGCGTTAACGGCGGGACCGGCCGACCCAATAGGATGAGGTGAATGTATTGCATGAATCCGTACGCCGATTAAGTATGATGTTTATCGGTGCGCTTTCTGGGATGGTTGTTTTTGGTGCTGGTTTTGCGGGAAGTGGGCATACGGTTTGGGTTGATGGTGAAAAGCATGTCGTTATGGCCCGCGCTGCAACCGTCGGTGAGCTCTTACAAAAGGCGCATGTGAACTATCAACCGGGCGATATGATCTATCCTGCACCAGATGAACCGCTACAGGACGGGGAAGTCATTGTCGTGCGTCATGCGCGTACCGTTTCTTTCAGTTTGGGGAATGCACCATTTCAGCTTGTTCAGACAAGTGCACCGGATGTTGGCACGTTTTTGAGTGAAATTGGTGTAACGGTTGGACCGGAAGATGAAGTTGAACCGGCCCTTTCCACACCGCTTAAAGATGGTGCCCACGTCCATGTATCGTATGTCAACCGGCGTTTTTGGAAAGAGACACAAACCATTCCACCAGAAGTCATCACCAAACAAGATAACACTCTCGAAAAAGGCCGTGAAAAAATTATTGCGCAAGGTCAACCTGGAACGGTGGAACATATAAAGTCGGCCATATATGTTAATGGTGTTTTAAAAGAGATTAAGACGCTATCGACACAGACGGTCAAGCCGGCAGAGCCCAAAATTGTAGCTGTCGGTACAGCGCCTAAAAGGACCGTTCAGGTCGCGGTCGGACCGCCACCCAAACCACAAGCGGTGCATGTTGCCAATCTTTCTTTTACACCCCAAGCGGTATTAGAAAATGTGATTTTAACAGCCTATGGACCCGGTCAAGAGCACACAGGAAAGTCGCCGGATGATCCCCAATACGCCATCACGGCTTCTGGCTTACGCGCGGCAGAAGGGCGTACGGTCGCTGTCGATCCTACGCTCATTCCTTTAGGTACTTGGATCTACATTGAAGGATATGGCTTGTATCGTGCGGAAGATACAGGAAGTGCCGTGAAAGGGAAGAAGATTGATCTATACTTTGAAGATGATCAGAAAGCCAATCGCTTTGGTTTAAGACGCGGTAACAAAGTATATATCATCGGAAAAAAGAAACCATAAACGCTTTATCCGCGGCATCGTGCTGCGGATTTCTTTTTGTGAAATGTAAAGCTTTTGTAAAACAGGGTCTCTATCCCGTAAAAATTTTATACAATCAGCTATAATAAAAAAGGTGAGAGCGATGCAACGATTCCAACCATCTCCATCGAATGACAACAGACGACCGGTGCTATCGAAGGTCGTGTTAGTAGAAGGCAAACATGATCGCGATCGTGTTCTTAAAGCTGTTTGCGCCGATGTTTTTATAACCGGAGGCGAGGCCTTGACCGAAGCACTCATACTTACCATTCGGCGTCTTCATGATACGCGAGGGGTCATCGTCCTTACCGATCCAGACGGTCCAGGTGGGCGCATTCGTCGAGCATTGTCACGGGCCATTCCTGATCTGTATCACGCATATGTCCCAGCTCATGCGGCGAGGCGAAGTGGGAAGATAGGCATCGAACATGCTGCACCAGAAGTGATCCGGGAAGCATTGCTTCATCCACGCCAAGGCGAAAAAGAAGCAGCGCCGGCGTGTGGAACTGATTTATCCTCTCACACAGATCAGCCGCTAGAGAAAGCGAAAAACGATTCTCATGCGCGCATCTCTTGGGAGACGTATCAAGAACTAGGATTGGCAGGAGAAGATTTTTCTCGATCGTTACGTCTTAAGGTGGGAGAAATGCTTGGGATTGGGTACGGCAATGCTAAGCAATTTTATCGATTGCTACAGCTATTTGACATTGATGAAGAAACGCTTAGACATATGATAAAGGTGGCTCAACAATGAAACAAACCTCCGATCTTCTGCACATGTTACGCGCAAAAGGGATCATACTTAAAAAACATTTGGGTCAAAACTTTCTCGACGATCGGAACGTTTTAGAAGACATGGTACGGTGTGCCGATGTTACCCAAAATGATTCGGTCTTAGAAATTGGCCCGGGGGCAGGTACGCTCACTTCTGTTTTAGCGGAGCATGCGGGAAGCGTTTGGGCTGTGGAGATTGATGCCCGGCTTATTCCGCTTCTTAAGGAACGATTTTCAAATGCTGATCATGTTCACATTCTTCACGGGGATATTTTAAAACTTCGTTTGCATGAACTTTTTACGACCAATGATACTGAAGCGCGGTTGTCCCCACCCAATAAAATTGTCGGCAACCTGCCGTATTACATCACAAGTCCAATCCTCTTCTATTTTTTAGAGCAATATACTCAATGGCAAACGATGACCATGATGGTGCAAAAAGAAGTTGCGGAACGTATCGTCGCTGAACCTGGAACCAAAGCGTATGGGCATTTAACGCTCGCCCTTAAAGCGTATGCCCATGCAAAAATGTGTCTGAGCGTCCCTCGCACAGCTTTTTTCCCAGTCCCGGAAGTCGATTCGACGGTTGTTCATCTCACGCGTTATAAAACGTCACCTTTTATCGATCACCTTGAAACGTATCAAACGCTTATACGTTTGGCTTTTCATAGTCGTCGTAAGACACTTGTTAATAATTTGCGTCAAGCTTATCCTGACCTTCAGGTCAATTGGGGAGACTGGTTAGAGAAGTTAGGTTATGCCCGCCAAATTCGGGGTGAAGCACTCGGAGCTGAAGATTTTTACCGATTGGCTCAAGCTTTCGACGCTGAACATGTTTAGTTGATTGGTTCAACTCATTTGAAACGCTCTCAAAATAGGCGCTTTAAAAAGGGGGATGCCTATGTTTGTCAGTCCAACGTACGGTCGATTGTCGCTCAAAGAGGTGCTTGATCATATTGAACAGTACGTTGATGTATCTGAACATCCATGCTATAAATTGATCATCGGTACCGATTCGCAAAACCATGGGGAAGAAACGACGATGGTGACGGCCATCATTGTACACCGTATTGGAAAGGGGGCGCGATTTTTCTTTCGTCGTCGTCGCCATCCTAAGATTTATGACTTTAGACAAAGAGTCTACATGGAAACGTCTTACTCGCTTTCATTGATTCAGGAGATGCAAGCGCAAGAAACATTTCAAAGGCTTTATGATCTCCCCATAGAGATCCATGTTGACATCGGTACGACCGGAGCGACGCGGACGATGATTCAAGAGATCGTCGGCTGGGTCACTGCGGTCGGCTACACCGTAAAGATTAAGCCTCAATCGTATGGGGCGAGTGCCGTCGCCGATCGTTTTACAAAATAAGTGTCGCGCATCGAAAGCGACCGGCCACGATCGTGGAGATGCCTGTTTCAGTGATCACCTTCTCTGCCGTTTCTTCATACGGTAAGGAAGGAGGGCTGAGACAAATGCAAGAAATACGTGTAGGAAGCATCGTCGCACGCAAGTCGTACGGAATGGATATTGCTTTTCGGGTGATTCAAATACATCTGGAAAGCCGCACAGCACTTTTGCAAGGAATTGATTGGCGACTGATGGCCGATGCGCCACTATCAGATCTGGTGCTCTTAGGCGATCGTTCACCTGATGAAACTTCGATCGATCTTTCAAAGCTCAGGAAAACGCTCAAGGAACATATCCATACATCTGCATCGGACAGCCCCTTTCATAAAGAGCAAGAAGCACAAGAAACCGATGCACGCTACCAACCTTACCCAGGAACAGTCTTACACCTTGATGGCGATCCGCGGTATTTATATACGTGTCTACGCGCTTATGAAGCACTTGGGATTCCAGCAGTTGGCATACACCTCGATGAACGAGAAATGCCCCGACGTGTTGTCGATTTATTAAAGACGTACGAACCCGATGTACTCGTTTTAACCGGTCACGATGCACTGCGCGCCCGTGCCCAAAAAGATGATCTTAAAAGCTACCGACATTCCAAATACTTTGTAGAATCCGTTAAGCGTGCGCGCCGTGAATATGAACGGCACAAAGATGCCCTTGTCATTTTTGCGGGTGCTTGTCAGTCGCATTATGAAGCGATCATTGCTGCTGGTGCCAACTTTGCAAGTTCACCTTCTCGGGTCAACATTCATGCCCTCGATCCAGTCTATGTGGTGGCCCAGTTGGCTTTTGCTTCGGTACGTCATGTTTTACCGCCGCTTGAAGTCATACAAGAGACACGGTCCGGAGAAGATGGGATTGGAGGGATTGAATCGAGAGGACTCTTACGGCTGGGGCTTTCTGAAATGCACTAACATTTATGCTTGAGGGCTTTTTCCATTGACAGCACTTCACCTTCGCTGCTATAATTATTGCCTTTGTTTGACATACTATATATAAAATGTTATGATAAAGGCAGTGAGGTGATGTCCGCGTGGCAAAGAATGCTTTGACGGATATTAAGACGCTCTTAGAAGGATATGTTGGTGAACGTATTTTGCTTCGTGCCAATGGTGGTCGTCGTCGCACGGTTGAACAGGTGGGTGTGTTGGAAGAGACGTATCCTCTTGTTTTTACAATTAAATTGGACGAGGCGTATCGTGCACAAAAACGTGTGTCTTACAGTTATGCCGATGTCCTGACAGAGACCGTTGAACTCACTGTGCTTACAGATCCTGAACCTGTTCGTATTGTATATGCGCCATGATATGCTTGGCGCCTCTTACCATCGCTTTATGTGCATAGCTTAACCTTTAGGCGCTCACCCTATGTTGTAGGACCGCCGGCGGTTCTTCTCTTATTGAGGAGGGATACTGTGGCACGCGGTCGAACGATGTCCGAGGCTTTTAAGTTAGAACTGGCCAAAGAACTTGGTTTTTATGACAAAATCGTCGAAGGTGGCTGGGGTAATATCACCACGCGAGAAGCAGGACTTTTGGTCAGAGAAGCCATTAAAAAAGCCGAAGCATTGATGATGGAAGGCGCCGCTTATCCTCCAGGGAAATAAATGACAGAGTATCGCTGTTTTGGCTACATGCTCAAAAAGATCAGGTGAGCCTCACCTGATCTTTTCTTATGCGTGTGCCGCATGGTAGAATATTAAGATAGCACGTCTGGTTGAGCGGGTAGGAGGACAGAGCGTGAGTCGTGAACTATGGTTAAAAGCACCGGCAAAAATTAATTTAACCCTTGAGATAACCGGTCGATTGCGTGATGGCTACCATCATCTAGAAATGGTTATGACGACCATTGATCTTGCCGATCGTATCTATATACGTGAACGTGAGGATGAAAACATTATTCTAACCACCACGAGTCCACACCTACCAACGGATGAAAAAAACCTTGCCTTTCGTGCAGCACGTCTTTTTCAAGCCTGGAGCGGTGTGCGACGTGGCGTAGAGATGGAATTACAAAAACATATCCCTGTCGCTGCCGGTCTTGGGGGCGGATCGAGCAATGCTGCAGCTGTACTGATCGGTCTGAGTCAACTTTGGAACATACCGATCAGCCTTTCAGATATGACGCAACTTGCTTTACAACTTGGAAGCGATGTGCCATTTTTTCTTTATCAACAGACGGCATATGTCTCAGGACGGGGTGAGATCATACATCCACTACCGCCGCTTCCACCGTATTATGTCGTTTTGGCGCGTCCTCCCCGCGCAGTTTCTACGGGTACCATTTTTCAAGCATTTGCAGAAATGGAAAGTCCGCATCCACCCATCTACACACCGCGTATGGTTGAAGCAATTTATGCGCGTGATTCGAAAAAAATTCTTGGCCTTTTAACCAATGACTTAGAAAAAATAACCTTTCACCTTTATCCGGAAGTGTCTGCCCTAAAAAACAATATGATACGTTTTGGTGCAGAACATGTCCTGATGTCAGGAAGCGGTCCGACGGTCTTTGCGCTTTTCACGCGCTATTCACAGGCGCGTCGTGTCTATCATGCCTTACGCGGCTATTTAAAAGATGTTTGGCTTCTTCATACACTTCGCGGTCAGCCCATGATGTTTTTCGCGCATCACAGGGTATAAGGATATGTGTGGCGCGAATAACTGTAGGTTGCTGCCATCGTATGCCATACGCAATGCGCGAAATGCTTGATAAAGAAAAAAGGAAGTCGCCAGAATCTTGATCCGAAGGCTTGGGATGATGCGTTGGATAGAAAGGATGAAATGTGCGCATGAGCGTGACCAAAAAAAAGCGTAGTACGCGTCTGATCGAGCTTACGCGCGTACTTTTAGAATCACCGCACACGTTATTTTCTTTGACCGAGTGGGCCGATACATATGGATCCGCCAAATCATCGCTTTCAGAAGATGTGGCGATGATTAAAATGACTTTTGAGACAGAAGGAATTGGTACGGTGGTGACGTTTGCCGGCGCACAAGGCGGCGTTATGTACGTGCCATCGATGGCGCTTTCTAAAGCTGAGGCCTTTGTAGAGACACTCCTTCAAAAAGTTGAAGATCCGTCGCGTATTTTACCGGGAGGTTATCTTTATTTAACCGATCTTTTGGGTGATCCGTTCATTTTAAAAGATATTGGACGATTGATTGCCGCGCTTTTTCCGGCTCATACGTTTGATCTGATCATGACGGTGGAAACCAAAGGCATTCCGCTTGCTTTTGCTGCATCTTACGTTTTGAATCGACGTGTCGTGATTGCGCGGCGTGACAGTCAAATTACAGAAGGCTCATTGGTTACGATTAATTATGTATCTGGATCGAATCGTCACATTCAGACGATGTCGCTTTCACGCCGTATGGTACCGGAGGGCGCGCGGGTTCTCTTGATCGATGACTTTTTGCGGGGGGGTGGGACACTCAAAGGGATGAGCGATCTTTTAAAAGAGTTTCGAGCGATACCGGTTGGTGCATTTGTTCTCATGGAAGCAGCGGAACAAAACGTCCGCTTATATGAAGACTACATTTCGCTGCTTCGTCTTAAACAACTGGATGATACACATCAAACGCTCAATGTTGAAGCAGGTAACGTATTTATCAAATGGAAAGACAAAAGTGTTTCATGATCATTGGTAGAAGTAAGAACATTGATCATTTGCAAACATTGGAGGCATGTGTGATGACGTTTAAAGTGATTCAGACCGACCAGGCACCTCAAGCCATCGGGCCATATGTACAAGCGCTTCAAGGAAGTGGATGGACGGTTTTATCCGGTCAAATACCGCTTCGTCCTGATGGATCGCTTGTTCAAGGAACGATCGAGGAAGAGACGGATCAAGTTCTTGCCAATTTAGAAGCAGTTCTCAAGGCTGCGGGACTGACCAAAGAACATGTCATCAAAACGACGATTTTTACGACAGATTTAAACTTATTTGGCGCCATCAATGCACGGTATGAAGCGTTTTTTGCGCCGCATCGTCCAGCGCGATCAACCATAGGTGTTATGGCACTTCCGCGAGGGGCGCGCATCGAGATAGAAGCGTGGGCATATGATGATGGCACCCCCACAAGATGAAAAAAGATAAATTTTTTTTGACTACAAGCAGGAATTTTCCAACATGCGTCGAATTATGATACTAAGCCGTATCTATAGGCGCAAGGTGGTGAAATGAATGGAAATTACGCATGTACGTCTTCGACCTGTACAGAGCGAAGGGAGAATGCGGGCAATCGTCTCTGTCACGTTCGACGATGAGTTTGTGGTGCATGATATCCGGGTGATTGATGGCAACAACGGTCTATTTGTGGCGATGCCCAGCAAACGGACACCCGATGGAGAATTTCGCGATATAGCGCACCCGATATCCGCCCAGACTCGGGAAAAATTACAGAAAGCGATTTTAGAAGTGTATGCCCGTGAGCATGGCGGTCAAAGCATACACCTTCTCCGTTCATCCGAAGCCAGTGAACATGATTCTCCCCAACTAGAAGAAGCAAATGTACAAGATTAAATGCATAATCATATAAAGAAAGAGCATTTGCTCTTTCTTTTGCTTTTATACGCTTGAAAAGCGGCGCGAGTTCCGTTATGATGGGAATGATTTTAGCGCAAGGGGGCGCTTTGAATGCAGCACATCGCTTTTGTCCTGGCGGCGGGTAAAGGGACGAGAATGAAATCGGAAATACCCAAAGTTCTTCATCCCCTTCTTGGTAAACCCATGCTTGGCTATGTCTTAGATAATCTTGCGGGCCACGTTCAAGAAGTGCTTTTGGTGCTTGGACATGGCCGAGAGAAGATCATCCCTTTATATGATGATAAGGCCACCATCGTCATTCAAGAAGAGCAACGGGGAACGGGAGATGCCGTGCGCGTTGCTTTAAATTATTTAAAGGAGCGTGGTGACCATCTCGAAGAGATGGAGATCCTCGTCGTCCATGGGGATACACCGCTTGTCGGTAGCGCATCGCTTAAGCGACTGACGGAAGCTTTTCGCCGTAACAAAAGCCAGGCTGCACTATTGACGGCGCATGTTGAGCGTCCATATGGGCTTGGGCGTATTCTCCGTGATGATCAAGGGGATGTTCAAAAAATTGTCGAAGAAAAAGATGCCACGGCAGAACAACGACGCATCAAAGAAATCAATGTGGGTGTATATATATTTGAAGCGCGTATGTTGGCGTGGGCTTTAAACCAGTTAAATACAGATAATGCACAAGGCGAATATTATTTAACCGATGTCATTCATTTCATTCTAGCCGCTGGTGGTCGGGTGACGTCCGTTGGTGCGGATGATCCTGAAGAAGCCTTGTCGATCAATGATCGTCGTGAACTTGCCATCGCTGAGGAAGCGCTGCGACGTCGCATTCTGACGCATCATATGCACCAAGGTGTAACCATAGAGATGCCCGATACAGTTCGCATCGGTCCCAATGTTGAGATCGAAGCCGATGTTGTGATTCGTCCAGGGACCATTCTTATGGGTGCAACGCGCATTGGGCGCGGGGCAATCATTGGTCCATACACGGAGCTTTATCATGTCATCGTCGGTGACGGAGCGCATGTGCGGCAGACGGTTGCCGAAGAAGCTCGCATTGATGATGGCGCGACGGTGGGTCCTTTCGCCTATCTCCGGCCAGGAGCACAGATCGGACGCGGTGTGCGGATCGGTAATTTTGTAGAGGTGAAAAATAGTACGATCGGGGAAGGAAGTAAAGTGCCGCACCTTGCTTATGTCGGGGATGCAATCATTGGGCGGTCTGTAAACATGAGCTGTGGTACGATCACCGTCAATTACGATGGTCTCACAAAGCATACGACAGTCGTGGGGGATGGCGCCTTTATTGGGTGCAACGTGAACCTCATTGCCCCGGTGACGATCGGTGATGGGGCCTATGTCGCAGCAGGCTCGACCATCGATCAGCCTGTGCCGCGCGGGGCACTCTCCATTGCTCGAGCACGACAGGTGAACAAAGAAGATTATGTCGAGACGTGGATGGCTCGAAAAAAAGAAAAGCGCGTTGAATTTAAAGATAAAAGCCATCCAGAAGCGGATGTTGAACACGCAGCGCAGGAGAGAGCTATATCAAGCAGTCAACAGAAGAAAGGGACAGATGATGCTCAGTTATCGTGACTCTAAACTTAAAGTGTTTGCAGGCAATTCTAACCCAGCATTAGCTGAAGAGATCGCCCGACATATTGGTGTCCCTTTGGGGGATGCGCATATCACGACCTTTAGTGATGGCGAAGTACAAGTCAAACTGAATGAGAGTGTACGCGGTGCCGATGTTTTTGTCATTCAATCGACGAGCAATCCGGTCAATGATCACCTCATTGAAATGTTGGTTATGATTGATGCATTAAAAAGGGCTTCAGCACACAGCATTAACGTTGTTATGCCGTATTACGGCTATGCTCGACAAGACCGTAAAGCGCGGGCGCGTGATCCGATTACGGCGAAGCTGGTGGCCAACTTGATTGAGACAGCAGGTGCCAACCGAGTGATTGCCATGGATTTACATGCGATGCAAATCCAAGGTTTTTTTGATATTCCTGTCGATCACTTACTCGGTATCCCTATTTTGGCACAATATTTTATAGAAAAACACTTAAAAGACGTCGTGGTCGTCTCACCCGATCACGGGGGCGTGACACGCGCTCGACGACTGGCGGATCGACTCGGAGCACCGATTGCCATTATCGATAAACGTCGGCCGGAACCGAATGTGGCTCAAGTGATGAACATCGTTGGTCAAGTCGAGGGGAAGACTGCGATTTTAATCGATGATATTATTGATACTGCGGGGACGATGACGCTCGGTGCAGAAGCGCTCATGAAAGCAGGTGCGCATGAAGTGTACGCTTGTGGCACGCATCCTGTGTTATCCGGTCCGGCCATCGAACGATTAAAGACGGCACCGTTTACAGAAATTGTCGTCACCAATACGATCCCTGTTGCGCCTTCCAAACATTTACCCAATATGGTTGTGCTTTCGGTTGCTGCATTAATTGCAGAAGCGATCGTACGCGTCCATGAGAAATTAAGTGTAAGTCGTCTGTTTGACTGATGGTTGAAGCGGATGTGGGGGTAGGGCATGCTCATCGTCGGCCTTGGCAATCCTGGGCAGAAATATGAACGGACACGGCATAATATAGGTTTTCAAGTGCTCGATGCGTTATTAAAGGAAGCGGATATCTTGAGACGTCAAGAAAGATTTAGCGCCGTCTTGGTTGAGGCGGCGCTAAGTGGCGTGCGCTTTTTGGCGCTTTATCCGCAGACGTATATGAACCGTTCTGGTGAAGCGGTAAAGGAAGCCATGCGTTGGTATCATTTAGATTCAGAAGCGTTGATCGTCGTCTATGATGATTTGGATCTTGAGCTGGGCAAGCTTAGATTGCGTAAAAGTGGTTCGCACGGTGGTCATAATGGCATGCGTTCGATTTTGAACGTGGTCGGACACGAACATGTCAAACGTCTAAAAATTGGTATCGGACGTCCGCCGGCGGGCTGGTCCGTCGCTGATTATGTTTTAAGCCCATTTTTAACTGATGAACAGCCACAGATTGATGCAGCCATTGCACGGGCCGTTAAAGCGCTCATGCTCGCTTTGACTGTATCTTTTGAACAGGCGATGAATCACTATAATTAAAGGACGATGCAGGTGTGTTGAATGCATCGTTAACCGCACCGTTATAGAAAGTTCATGCGTTGGCAAGACTATACCTAAAAGTCTCTGTTCAGGCACGATAAAAAGAAGCTTCAGAAAAAACGTGCGGAGACGTTTTAGGAGGTGCGGTTTGTGATTATTTATCAATGCCGAAGTTGTGGGA
>JAVERJ010000035.1:0-12769 GCA_034007185.1 Candidatus Carbonibacillus sp.
TTATGATGTATGGAATGAGGGAGAGTGGCAAGACGTAAGCGGGCAACCTTCAGAGATGATGTTGTGGCAGCCTTATCTCTGGCTTATATTTGAGAGTGCTGCCTATGTCAAGGAAGGTCGTCATGAGCGATATGCGAAACTTTTGCCGATGCATATAGAAACCAATCCAAATGCGTTCGATCCAAACGCCGTATCTTCGTATATACGTCACGTGCGTGTTCCGGCAGCGCCTGGGCTTTTATGGTATGCGTTTGTCTTGAAAACAGAGGAAAAAGCTTTTTTTTACGGTCCAACGGCGACGGGTCGTGGTGGCCAAGGACGGATGTATGAGACAGAACTTCCATTGGTTTGGGGAGATGGGTCGTCTTCTGAAGCCGTCTTACAATCTCTGACACTGGATAACGGTCCATGCCATCTCCCACCGATGTATCAGGTCACGGTCTATGAAACACGTCCAGTTCCTGCGTGGTATCGAGAAGCGGTCGTCTATCAAATCTTTGTGGATCGTTTCCATCGCGGTGTGCCGGTGGCGGAAACTGTGGAGGCGACTGAAGAGCATGGGATGCAAGAAACGGATAAGGCCTTATTTACACAAAATCATATAACTTCACTTTATCCTCCAGGCGCTCTTTTCCATGCGCATTGGGAGGACATACCACTCTATGTCCGGGACGAAACGGGTCGCGTTGTGCGGTGGACGTTTTTTGGTGGTAATCTTTACGGTGTTTTGGAGAAGTTGGATGCTTTACGGGAACTCGGCATTCGGGTGATTTATTTGAACCCGATATTTGAATCCAGCAGCAATCATAAATACGATGTGGCCGACTATAAAAGCATCGATCCTGCTTTTGGTGATGATCATCTCTGGAGGTTATTGGTGGAACGGGCCAAAGAAAAGGGCATACGTTTCATCTTGGATGGGGTTTTTTCTCATACCGGTGCCGACAGCCGTTATTTTAATCGTTACGGGCGGTATGAGACACTCGGCGCGTATCAGTCAAAGGATTCGCCATATTATCCATGGTATCGTTTTCAACAATGGCCGGATGTCTATGAATCATGGTGGGGCGTCGAGACGATGCCCAATGTGAATGAATGTGAAGCGAGCTATCTTGATTATATGGTGATGGCAGAGGATAGTGTGTTGCGTCATTGGCAGAAAACGGGCATCGGCGGTTGGCGATTGGATGTGGTCGATGAGCTTCCCCCTTGTTTTTTAGAGACGTTTGTCCAGACGTTAAAAATGATCGATGCAGAAGCGGTTGTCATTGGTGAAGTGTGGGAAGATGCGAGCAATAAAGTGAGCTATGATGAGCGGCGCTTTTATTTTTGTGGCCGACAATTGGATGCGACGATGAATTATCCGTTGCGTGAGGCGATGTTAAAATTTGTAAGCGGTGAGGAAGATGCGCGCGCGGTATGGGATCGATTGATGCGTTTATACGAGCACCTGCCACCTCAAAATTTTTTTGCTCAACTCAATTTATTAGGGACGCATGATACACCGCGCATTCGAACGGTGCTGGAGACATGGGATCCACTGCTTGCGGAAGCGCGCTGGCGGCTGCTTTACACGTGGCTTTTCTTATACCCCGGTGTTCCTCATGTGTACTACGGTGACGAGGTCGGGTTGGTCGGAGGTAAAGACCCCGATAACCGTCGAACGTACCCTTGGGGGCGTGAGGATATGAGTCGGTATGCTTTTATACGCGCCTTGATTCAACTTCGGCATCAGCTCAAGCTTTACGAGGCAGATGATTTCTATCAAAAGGTGTTATCCCAAGCTGAAAGCGATGGATTGGTTTTTGGTTATCGGTGGGTTGATCAACATGCACCAGAGCTGATGGTTGGACGTTATATAGCGGTTGTTTTGTATCGTCGGGCGGAGGTAGCGTTAACGTTCGATGTCAGTGAAGTTTTGCCCGCTGCGATCGATCTTACCCATCTTCATGTGCGGGAAGTGAACATGCTTTTTGATTCTCATGCGCATGATGATCGAGATGATAAGCCGTTTATCGACAACAAAGTGCAAGATGAACATGAAAAAGCGCCACCTGCGAAGCTTACGGTTTCTCCGCTTTCGGCGCTTGTCATCGAGCTTATTGTGTCATCATAGATGAGACAGTTTTGTCGTTGTAAGGTCTCAGGTTTGTTTATTTTTTCTTTCTCCGAGGACGGCGAGTGCCGTACGCGCAGTGATGAGGACATCTTGTACGAGCGGATCTTTAAGCATTTTTAAAAGACCAAAGATAGTGACGGGCGTACGGTCTGCTTGCGCCCGCTTTTTGATCTCCTCGACGATCGTTTTTGCTTCTTCCGCTTTATGAAGCGCAGGTTGAACATAGCTGACCGCGCCTTCATAAAGATAACTTAAAGCGTCTTTGTCCTCTGTGACGGCCATGGCAAAATCGAGTGTCGGTTCGATTTTTTCTAAGACCGAGACGAGTTTGGGCAGTTTGTCCATCAGTTTCACCAGCGCAAATACCGTTTCTTTATCGAGGGTGACGGGCGGGAGATCCGCTTGAAGTCCTTCTAACATATAGTTCATAGAGTCTTTATCTTTCAAGACTTCTTCAGCAAAAGAAAGTGTTTGATCAAGTTTTTCAAGGCGCTCGGACCAAAGGGGTAACGCTTCAATCAATCGTAGAAGTGCCCGTTCTGTCTCGGGTTGCGATAGAACGGTCTGCCACGATGCAGCATGGGTCGTCGTTGCATCAGACATGGTGTGCCCTCCTTTCTTGAAGTCTAGGATAATGATTGATTGCGGTATATTTGACATGAAATATATTCTATATAATATATAAATTCCGGAAAAAGCTCAGGCAAGGGTTACATAATGCCCTTAAGCATACCGTCCCAATAAATGACGGGAAGGAGCTCTTTTTTCAAGACGTACATGCTGAATCGTTCTTTGGCTTGATCGAAGGGGAACGATTCTTTTGGTATGTCACCATAAATAAATTCGGCAAGCATGAGACGTCCGTAGCCCGTAACGACAGGACAGGAACTGTACCCATCGTAATGGGCTTCAAGTGGTGCACCGCGCATCGCGGATAAGAGATTTTCAACCAGCACGGGCGCTTGTTTGCGAATGGCTGCACCGGTACGGGATGTCGGTAAGCTTGAGTTATCACCGAGTGCAAAGACATTTTTATAACGCGGGTGTTGCAATGTATGTTTATCGACTTCGACCCACCCAGCGCTGTCAGCGAGTGGGCTTTCTTTGATGAAATCCGGTGCACTCATCGGTGGAACAACGTGAATAAAATCATAGTGCATCCGTTTTTCTTCGCCGGTCTCCACATGGGTGAAGACGGCCTCTTGCTTTTCAGCATCGATCGCGCTTAAGTAATGTTTGAATACGGTTTCAATGTTGCGTTCACGAATGATTTTGTTCAGCGTTTGAGCGTATTTGGCGACACTAAAAATACCTGGGTTGGCCGATACAAAGCGAATGGTTGTACGGTCGCGCAGTCCTTGTTTGCGGACATAGTCTTCAGCGAGGTACATAATTTTTTGAGGAGCTCCAGCGCATTTGATCGGAGTATTGGGCAACGTGAAGATCATGGTGCCGCCTTTAAAGGAAGATAGTGCTTCCCATGTACTTGTGACAGTATCAGGGGCGTAGTTGCTTACGACCCCGCCTTTCCCAACGGCTTCACGCGCGCCTTTGATCTTATGCCAGTCGAGTTGGATACCGGCTGCGACGACGAGATAGTCATAGGTGATACTTTCACCTTTTTTCGTCATGACCCGATTTTCACCGGGGATGAATGTTTCAACGGCGTCTTGAATCCAGATCGCACCGTCTGGGATCACACTGGCTTCGTCGCGGACGGTTTGATCCAATCTGGTAATACCAGCACCAACCAAAGTCCAAAGCGGTTGATAATAATGCTTCTCGCTGGGTTCGATGATGGCGACGTTCCCTTTTAAAGCGCGCCATTTGCGCAGAAGTTGAGCAGCGACGGTGATTCCTGCGGTGCCGCCACCGACAATGACAACGCTGTACTTCATCTTCCTCCCCCATTCTGATATGATAAGTTTACAAGGTATACAAAGGCGTTCTAAAAATCTACACATCTATTGTAACTTGTGAGAAAATAAACGTGCATCAGGGTTTACACTGATTTTACTACCGATATAGTGAAAACGTTTCAAGATTGTACCGATTTATTTCGAAACTATTTCAAAAATTTGTCACAATGTTGATAGATAGGTCTCGCCACGTCTGAGTTGCGAGGCATGTTTGTCCCATGTTTATCGAATGCATGAATGGGTAAAGCGTCAGAACGAGAGGCTCACGCACCATTTTTGAATCAGCGGGCAGGTGAACAACATGTCACACGGTACAAGAACAACTTTTTCGGATGAACAATTGCGTAAACTGTTTAACCTTTTAAATGATGGGATCGTGGTGATGGATCGGTACCGTTTGATTACGTTTATTAATCCTGCTGCAGAACGAATGACGGGTTGGCGCCAAGGAGAGATCGTACCTTATTGCTATTACTGCGCACACCGTGCGGTTGAGGAAGGTGAGGAGCGCTGTTATCTTGCTTCAGAGAAAGCTGTTCATTATTTTGAATCGGAGATGCCAACGGCTTGGGGTGAGTGGATCCCGGTGGGGATGAGTCGATCGTTCATTCATGAGCAAGCACCGGATGCTGGGCATATGGTCATCACCATTCGTGATGTGACCATCGAACGGCAGGCGCAGGCGCTCGCTTTGCGAAGTGAGGTCAATCGGCGAACGATAGAAGCACAGGAGGAAGAGCGCAAAAGAATTTCACAAGAGCTACATGATGGCATCTTGCAAATGCTCTATGGCGTGCGACTCGGTTTGGAAGAAGTGCGCCTTGTTCATCCTGAAACAGATCATGCGCTCTTACCAGTGCTCGATCTTTTAGCCAGTTCGGTGAAAGAAATTCGGCATCTTTCTCAAAGCCTTTATCCTGCTGTTCTTTATGATCTTGGTCTCGTGGAAGCTCTTAAGCAGCTCATTCGGCAGATGTCGAGCAGTGCGCAAACAGTGACGTTGAAAGTAGCCTCATCGTTCGCTGCTTTGGATGAGACGAACCGCGAGTCACAAAAAAGTGCTCACGTTTATCGCATCGTGCAGGAGGCTTTGCATAATGCGATTCAGCATGGTCAAGCCAACCATATTGATGTTTATCTCGGTTATGAGCAAGGACACGTGGTGCTAGAAGTTCGTGATAATGGGAACGGATTTAATACGTCTGAAAAACAGAAGGGTTATGGCCTACGAAACATGGAAGAACGGGCGATGGCTTTGGGCGGGGAACTTCACTTTTGGAGTGAGCGGGGTCAGGGGACGGTCGTACGCTTGACCTATCCGCTATCGTCTTCTTCTGATCATATCTTGGCCGCATGGGGTGAGGTGACAGAGGATGGAACGGATACTCATCGTGGATGATCATGCTGTTGTTCGACACGGTTTGCGCCTGTTGCTTGAAAAAGATCAAAACGTCACCGTTGCTGGAGAAGCATCGTCTGGTGATGAAGCATTACAACTGTTTGAAAAGGCGCCTTTTGATGTCGTCTTGATGGACGTGCATATGCCGGGAGGTTTAGACGGGATTACAACGGCTAAACGCATGTTGCAAAGTACGGGTCATACGCGTGTCATTATGCTGACGATGTTTGATGATGAAGCCCATCTAGCCCGCATGCTTGCGCTTCCGATCAGTGGGGTTGTTTTTAAGCACGATGATCCAAAGGATGTTTTTCAAGCCATTCACCATGGTCGGCCGTATGCCCCTTATCTTCCGCAAGCGCTAACCAAGAACGATATCGGTCGGCATGTAGAGATGCGGGAACGTATGCTTTTATCGCCACTGTCGCAGCGTGAAGAAGAGGTACTCGTCTTGATCGCACAAGGCTATGCCAATAAAGAGATCGCAGAGATGTTGTATATCAGTGTGAAAACAGTTGAAACACATCGTGCCAACATTTTTAAAAAACTGTCACTAAAATCACGCGTCGATCTTGTGCAGTATGCGATTAAAAATGGGTATCTGAGTCTGCCGTAAAAAAAATATGAAGGAGAAGACAAAAGAAACAAGGGCGATCCATATCCTATTGAAGGCTATGATACAATGAACTTAGGTGATGCTTGATGATATCCGAACATATTCAACATAAGCTCTCTCTTCTTCCTGATCGTCCAGGTTGTTATCTTATGAAAAATGAAACGGGTCAGGTCATCTATGTAGGGAAAGCGACGTCGCTGAAGCAGCGGGTTCGATCGTATTTTACTGGTTCACACGATGTGAAGACGACACGACTTGTTCAAGACATTCAAGATTTTGAAGTGATTGTCACCACGTCGCCCATGGAATCGCTCATTCTAGAAATGAATTTAATCAAAAAACATCGGCCGAAGTATAATGTTCTACTTAAAGACGACAAGAGTTATCCATATTTAAAGTTAACCAAAGAAACGCATCCTCGTTTGGAAGTGACACGGCGCGTAAAAAAAGGCGATGGCACCTACTTTGGACCTTATCCTGATGTGGCGGCTGCACGAGAGACGAAACGTCTTTTTGATCGCTTATATCCGTTGCGTAAATGTCGAACGCTCCCGAAACGCGCTTGTTTATACTATCATCTCGGGCAGTGTCTTGCACCATGTATCGTACCTGTGTCAGAAGCGACCTACGAACCGATTATTCGTGATATGATACGATTTTTACGGGGCTCAGCCAGCGAGGTTCGAAAACGCGTTCACGAAGAAATGCTCAAAGCTTCCGAAGCCTGGGACTTTGAAAAAGCCGCTGAACTCCGCGACCTTTTAGCACGTTTGGATACGATTCAAGAAAAACAAAGCGTTCAGCTTGTGGATGGCGCCGATCGTGATGTCTTTGGTTATGCTGTCGATAAAGGTTGGATCAGTATCCAGATTTTGCATATGCGTCAAGGCAGGCTGATCGAGCGTAAAAGTGAACTTTTTCCATACGTTTTTTCTGAAGAAGAAGCATTTTTATCTTATGTGACACAGTATTATGCACGTTTTGATGAAGATAGTCTCCCCGATGAGATTTTGCTTCCGACGCTGGTGGATCCTTCTGCGATCACTGAATATTTAGGGACTCGATTAAGATTTCCGAAGCGCGGACAAGGCAAAGGATTAATCGATATGGCGCATGAGAATGCTCGTGTCGCTTTAGAAGAATATTTTGCTATGGCTGAGCGTGATGAACGGCGTCGCGAAGAAGCTTTGATGGATCTTAAGCGCGCACTCGGTCTTTCGCGCTTGGAGCGTATCGAGGCTTTTGATCATGCGCATCTTCAAGGTGCAGGTGCCGTATCGGCTGTTGTTGTTTTTGATCAAGGAGAGCCCAACAAACACGCTTACCGTAAATATCGTTTACAAAAAACGCCTGCCGGTGATGATTACGAAGCATTAAGAGAAGTCGCCCGTCGCCGCTTTACGCGTCTTTTAAGAGAGAACGAGCGTTTGCCGGATCTCATTCTGGTCGATGGTGGCGTTGGACAAATGCACGCTTTAAAAGAGGTGCTTGAAGACGAGCTGGGCCTACAACTGCCTGTGGGTGGGATGGTGAAAGACGAGAAACATAAAACAGCTGCCTTGTTGTTTGGCGAGCCGCCTCAAGAGGTCGTCTTGGATCGCCGTGGCGCGGCGTGGATGCTTGTACAACGCATTCAAGATGAAGTGCATCGTTTTGCCCAAGCCTACCACCATACGGTCCGCAAACAGTCACTTCTTGCCTCTCAACTCGACGACATCCCGGGGATTGGCCCGAAGCGTAAGGCACAACTTTTAAAACATTTTGGTTCGCTCAAAAAACTTCAAGAAGCGACGATCGAGGACTTAAAGGCCATCGGCATCAGTGAAAAACTCGCTCAAACGATTCATGAATATCTTCAACTTTTTCACAGTAAAGTATGAAAATAAATCCCTTGTCACACACACTTCTTTTCGTTAAAATGAAACTATCATGAACATACTGTCAGATGATAAATCGACGGATGTAAGAAAAAGAGAAGGAGTGGAGAGGTTTTGCCGATTCTTGTACAAAAATATGGCGGCTCATCGGTAAAAGATGGGGACCGCCTGAAGGCCGTGGCTCGGAAGATTGCTGAACATAAAGCAAAAGGGTTTGATCTTGTCGTCGTGGTCTCGGCGATGGGCAAGACAACCGATCAGTTGATACAACTCGCTCATTCAGTCAGTGCGAAGCCTTCTTCACGGGAAATGGATATGCTTCTTTCCACTGGTGAGCAGACGTCGATCGCCCTGTTATCGATGGCACTCGCGGATCTTGGCATCCCTGCCCGTTCCTTTACCGGATGGCAAGCGGGTATCCAAACGGAAGCTTATCATCAGGCAGCGCGTATCCAGACGATTGACCCAAGGCGCATTCATGCTGCCTTATCCCAAGGAGAAGTGGTGATTGTTGCTGGCTTTCAAGGTGTCAGTATTGACGGTGAGATAACGACGCTCGGCCGTGGCGGCTCGGATACGACGGCCGTGGCCTTAGCCATCGCTTTAGGCGCCGAGCGCTGCGATATTTATACCGATGTACCAGGTGTGTTTACAACGGATCCACGTCTTGTACCAGAAGCTCGGCTCTTACCTGAGGTGACATATGACGAAATGTTGGAACTCGCCCATCTTGGCGCCAAAGTGCTTCATCCGCGTTCGGTGGAACTTGCCAAACGTTTCCAATTGCCGCTCCGTGTACTTTCATCATACGAGGATCGAGGAGGAACGATGATTGTGTCAACCTTAAAAGATACGCCTGGCGCCGCCGGGATGCCGGGAAGTTTAGAAACGGGCCGTGTTGTTACTGGTGTGGCTCGAGATCAAGGGATTGCACGATTTACACTTTCGAATTTACCAAACCGGATTCATATTTTATCGGAGGTCTTTAATTTATTAGAAGCAGCACATATTAACGTGGATATCATCATTCAAAGTCTGCGTCCTGAAGAAACAACGGAGATTGCTTTTACGGTGCAGGAAAACGATGCACTTCGCGTGCTCGAGGTGTTCAACACAAGCGCGCACCCGGATTTTCAATCCGTTCGCATTATGTATGAGACGTCACTCGATAAAGTCTCGATCGTCGGCTCAGGGATGGTCACCCATCCAGGTGTTGCGGCGGAGATGTTTCGACTGTTGACTCAGGCTGGCATAGAAATCAAAATGGTTAGCACGTCAGAAATTAAAGTCTCAGTCGTGGTCGAAGCTAAAGATTCGGAACGAGCTGTCAACATATTACATGAAGGCTTTCATCTCGATCGTCTAGAAGCACTTCATCGTGTCGAAAATATCAATGACATTTAAAAAACATATGTTTTTATACGCTGGGTCACAAGGTGAGAGCGGTTTCTTGACCCTTTGTGACAAAAGCAGTACAATATAAATGATTTAAAAACGGTCCGTTGTTTCACTAGATGAACTTGTCGTGATCGTTTTCACAAAATCTTCAGATTCTGCGGTTAGGCATGTCTGTCTTCATGTACGAACGATGCGCATAATATGCGCATCCGGTAGGCAAAACGTATGATGGATGAGGAGGATGAGTATGACGAGAACGTTTGTCAATCGACGGTTGCATTCGCTCCTCGGTGTGATTCCGATCGGCTTTTTTTTGATCGAACATCTCGTTGCCAATGCAACGGCTGCGGGTGGACCGGAAAAATTTAATGAGACCGTCGCTTTTATTAACAATCTACCTTTTGTGCTCTTTTTGGAAATTGTCTTTATCTGGTTGCCGATTTTATTTCATGCAGTCTACGGTGTGTACATTGCTTTTCAAGCCAAAAACACGTTGCCGCAGTACAATTATTTTCGCAACTGGATGTTTTATTTACAACGTGTCACAGGTCTTATCGCTTTCGTCTACATAGCTTGGCATGTGTGGGAGACGAGAGTGCAGGCGGCCTTTGGTCAGCCCGTTGATTTTAATATGATGGCCAACATTTTAAGTTCACCGCTCATGGTTGCATTTTATGTCATCGGTGTATTATCGACCATTTTCCATTTCTCGAATGGTCTTTGGTCGTTTGCAGTCAGTTGGGGCATTGCGGTCGGCCCACGTGCGCAGCGTCATATGACGTACGTATCCTTGGTTGTTTTTATTTTGCTGTCGATCGTCGGTCTTATGGCTATCTTCTCGTTTGTTTCAGCTTAGCTTTTATAGGTTTCAGCTTATTTCAGCTTATTATTTCAGCTTATAATAAAGGCTGTCGTTATGTGAACGTTTAGGACTGTCTATCGTCACCATATCATAAAGGGAGGTCGTCTCATGTCACAGTCGCTGATCATCGTCGGTGGCGGTTTGGCTGGTTTGATGGCTACGATCAAAGCTGCAGAAGCCGGCGTTCCAGTGAAACTGTTTTCCGTCGTGAAAGTCAAACGTTCTCACTCTGTGTGTGCCCAGGGCGGTATCAACGGTGCCGTGAATACGAAAGGGGAAGGAGATTCTCCTTGGCAACATTTTGACGATACAGTATATGGTGGCGATTTTCTTGCCAATCAACCACCTGTCAAAGCCATGACAGAAGCTGCGCCAGGTATCATTTATATGTTTGATCGTATGGGTGTCATGTTTAACCGTACACCAGAAGGGCTCTTAGATTTTCGTCGTTTCGGAGGAACGCTCTATCATCGTACGGCTTTTGCCGGTGCTACAACAGGCCAACAACTGCTTTATGCGCTTGATGAACAGGTGCGTCGACATGAAGTGGCGGGCCTTGTTGAAAAATATGAAGATTGGGAGTTTCTCTCCGCGGTCATTGATGATGAAGGTGTCGCCCGTGGGATTGTCGCTCAAAATCTAACGACTATGGAAATACGTGCGTTTCCGGCCGATGCCGTGATTCTTGCGACAGGGGGGCCGGGGTTGATCTTTGGACGCTCGACAAACTCCCAGATCAACACGGGTTCTGCTGCTTCTGCTGTCTATCAACAAGGGGCCATTTACGCCAATGGTGAGTTTATTCAAGTGCATCCAACGGCCATTCCTGGTGACGATAAACTGCGTCTTATGTCCGAATCGATTCGTGGGGAAGGCGGGCGTGTTTGGACATATAAAGATGGGAAGCCTTGGTATTTCCTCGAAGAAAAATACCCGGCTTATGGTAACCTTGTACCTCGGGATATTGCGACACGCGAGATTTTCCATGTCGTGGTCGATATGAAGCTAGGGATCAACGGGGAAAACATGGTCTACTTAGATGTATCGCATATTGATCCCCATGTCTTAAATGTCAAGCTCGGCGGCGTCTTAGAAATCTATGAAAAGTTTATGGGCGATGATCCGCGCAAAATCCCCATGAAGGTCTTTCCTGCCGTGCATTACTCGATGGGTGGCCTATGGGTCGATTACAATCAAATGACGAACATCCCTGGTCTTTTTGCGGCAGGGGAAGTGGACTATCAATATCACGGCGCGAATCGGCTGGGGGCGAACTCGCTTTTATCTTCTGTCTTTGGCGGTATGGTTGCTGGTCCAAAAGCCATTGAGTATATGAAGAGTTTAAACAAATCGGCTGCGGATCTTCCTTCAACCGTTTTTGAAGCAGCGAAGAAACGGGAAGAAGAAAAGTATGAACGTATCTTAAACATGCGCGGGGACGAAAATGCGTACCGTCTTCATGAAGAGTTGGGTAAAGTCATGACTGAAAATGTGACGGTTGTGCGCTACAATGACCGTCTCAAGCAGACCGATGAAAAGCTTTTGGAACTGATGGAGCGTTGGCACCGCATTAACCTTGATGATACATTGCGTTGGAACAATCAAGGCGTCTTTTTTACAAGACAGCTTTGGAATATGATGGAGCTTGCACGCGTGATCACGTTAGGCGCTCTCAATCGGAATGAAAGTCGTGGTGCACATTACAAGCCAGAATTCCCTAATCGCAATGACGAAGAGTGGTTGAAGACGACCAAAGCTACTTGGACGACGGATGGACCGAAGTTCGACTATGAACCGGTCGATGTGTCACTCATCAAACCGCGTCCCAGACGATACGACGTGGCTTCGAAGGAGGCGGCTAAATCATGAGCCGGACCATTACGCTCATCATTACGCGACAAGATTCACCTGAAGGACGTCCCTATAAAGAAACATTCAAAGTACCGTATCGCCCCAATATGAATGTGATTAGCGCCCTTATGGAAATTCGTAAAAACCCAGTCAATGCTGAAGGTAAAAAGGTCGCCCCCGTTGTCTGGGAGATGAGTTGTCTAGAGGAAGTGTGTGGGGCCTGTTCGATGGTCATCAATGGTAAAGCGCGTCAGGCGTGTACGGCTCTTGTCGATAAGTTGGGAGATACGATCACCCTTGAACCGATGTCGACATTTCCGGTCATTCGCGATCTGATGGTCGACCGGCAACGCATGTTTGAGTCGCTCAAAAAAGTCAAAGCTTGGATTCCGATCGATGGTACCTATGATCTCGGTCCGGGTCCGCGCATGCCCGAAGCTGAACGCGAATGGGCCTATGAACTGGCTAAGTGTATGACATGTGGTGTTTGTTTGGAAGTGTGCCCGAATGTCGGTCCGCATTCGAAATATATGGGTCCTCAGGCCGTTAATCAAGTTCGTCTCTTTAACACACATCCGACGGGCAAAATGAATGCGCATGAACGTCTGGAAGCCCTGATGGGGGATGACGGCTTAGAAGGATGCGGTAACTCGCAAAACTGCGTGCAAGCATGTCCCAAAGGGATACCGCTTACGACATCTATTGCAGCGCTCAATGGCGATCTGACG
>JAVERJ010000036.1:0-12733 GCA_034007185.1 Candidatus Carbonibacillus sp.
CTTGTAAGTTCGCCAAGAGTCCAAACAACAAAGACAACGGATATGATTTAAAGGTTTCTATAAGAGGTGTTCGAGCCGTTCGCTTTGCAGATAGTACTTCCTGAAAAACAGGTGTTTCCATAACAGAAATTCGCATATACACACCAATTACAAATAAGATGAAACTGGCAAGAAAAGGAATACGCCAACCCCACGTATCAAAGGCATCTCCGGTTAGAAGAAGCGTTATTGATACAACCCCTGAAGATAGAATCAGACCAAATGGAACACCCATTTGCGGTAATGCTGCCATAAGTCCACGTTTCGGCCGTCTCGACCATTCTAAAGCAAGAATCACAGCACCTGCCCATTCTCCACCAACAGAGAAACCTTGCAAAAATCGAAGGAATGTAATCAATACAGCTGCCCAAATACCAATCTTTTCATAGGTTGGCATAACCCCCATTAATGTAGTTGCGAGCCCCATCAATACGATCGTTATGATCAGTGTTGTTTTTCTTCCAATTTTATCACCAAAATGACCGAAGAAAGCACCGCCAAGCGGACGTGCTAAAAAACCAATAGCAAATGTTAGAAATGTTTGCATAAGACCTACATATGGATCACTTCCAGGGAAAAATAATTTTGGAAAAACCAAAGCACCTACCGTTCCATAAATGAAGAAATCATACCACTCGATCGTCGTTCCTAAAACACTTGATGCTACAGCTCGCCTGCGTTGATTTGTTTCTTGTTTTGTTTCTTTGTTTGTTTCAATGTCTGCATAGTGATGTTTTGCCATGTTCATCCCTCACTTTGGTAACATATTGAAATTTAACCTGGTTGTAGCATTCTTGATTAAATGACAAGATTTTAGCGTTTTAGATTTAATAATTTAAATAGTCTGCAAATAACGAGCGTTCACTCATTTAACATGACTATTTTTTTAGGAAAATCATGGACTTTTCATTCAATCACCATCCTTGTGTCGTTTCTTCTATATTCAATTCTACACACTTATCATTATATATAGTTTTTTCAGATATGTCAATATGTTTTACTTTTTCCGGTGCATTGTTTTAAATGCCGCTTCATCCGCTATGATCAGAGATGAACTCTGTTATTTGCTCAAGGTGTAATTGCGGGGTCTTGACAAACTTTGACCTTTTAGAGAAAATACATTTAGATCCTCGGTTCATAAGTGAGTGGATGCATGAAGATGAATGATTGGTCTTAAAATGATATCATCAAAGACAAAAAGGAGAGATAAGCCATGCCAATCATCTGGACACCATGGACAATCGTTATTATGATCGCTTTTGGTTTGAGCCTATGGGCACAATTTAAAGTTCAAAGTAATTTTCAAGCTATGAGCCGTGTTCGCGCCTCCTCTGGGCTGACCGGGGCGCAAGCTGCCAAACGTATGCTTGAAGCAAACGGCATCTATGATGTCACCATTGAGCCCATCTCTGGGATGCTTTCCGATCATTACGACCCAGTACACAAAACGATCCGCCTTTCTGAAGGTGTCTATAACAGCACATCGATCGCTGCCGTCTCTGTCGCATGCCATGAAGTCGGTCACGCCATCCAACACAAAGTGCACGATCCGATGCTTGTTTTCCGTCATGCGATGTTCCCTGTCACCAACATCGCCTCTGGCATTGCGCCTTTTCTTCTTCTAGCAGGATTTTTCTTTAAAGCAAGCGGCTTACTCCTTTTGGGGATCATCGCTTTTAGCTTTGCCGTTTTATTCCATGTTGTAACCCTACCAGTGGAATTTGATGCGTCACGTCGAGCCAAAGCTCAAATGGAAAAGCTCGGCATCATTGGTCGAAGTGAACAACGTGGTGCAAACAAAGTACTTGGAGCCGCTGCCCTTACCTACGTCGCTGCCGCACTCATCAGCGTTCTTCAACTCTTAGAGTATGTTTGGATTTTTATCGGCCAAACGCGTGACGAATAAGGCGTATATAAAATAAAAATGATTCGGTATTGATCCATTGCGCTGACTTGATAGTATGAAAGGATTTAAACGACATGCAACATCACATGATGACAAGACTATCTGAAAGCTGGTATACGCGTGCTAAAGACGTCATCATCGGTGGCGTCAACAGTCCGTCTCGTAGTTACAAAGCTGTTGGCGGGGGTACACCCCGCTTTTTTGTACGTGGGGAAGGCGCCTACTTATACGATGTAGATGATAACCGCTATATCGACTACCTCGCCGCCTATGGTCCACTGATTCTTGGACATGCCCATCCTAAAATTAAAGAAGCGCTTCTGGCCGTCAGTGAAGATGGCACACTTTTTGGTACATCGACCCCTTATGAAGTCCTTTTCGCCGAAATGCTGCGTGAAGCCATACCGACTATGGAACGTATCCGACTCACCAATTCAGGTACAGAAGCAGTCATGACAACGGTACGCGTCGCTCGGGCCTATACCGGGCGCCGTAAGATTTTAAAATTTCAAGGCAGTTATCATGGACATTTTGACGATGTTCTCGTGGCTGCAGGCAGTGGTCCGGCCACGCTTGGTACGCCTGACAGCGCTGGCGTACTGCCGAGCGTCGCAGCAGAAGTCATCACCACACCTTATAATGACATCCCTGCTTTTCAAAAGGCCCTAAAAACCTATGGTCAAGACCTCGCTGCGGTACTGATCGAACCTATTATCGGCAACTTTGGCATCGTCCCACCCGATTCAGATTTTATAAAAACTGTCCATCAAGGGGCAAAAGAAATTGGTGCGCTCGTGATTTATGACGAGGTCATCACCGCTTTTCGTTTTCATTACGGATCAGCACAAAGTTTGTTCCATACAAAAGCCGATCTTACCGCCCTTGGTAAAATTATTGGTGGTGGCCTGCCGATCGGCGCATATGGTGGAAGACAAGAGATTATGGAATGGGTCGCTCCCCTCGGTCCAGCTTATCAGGCGGGGACGATGGCTGGTAACCCCGCTTCTGTACGTGCCGGTATCGCTGTGCTCAATGTGCTTAAAACGCCCGGTATCTATGAAGATTTAACAAAAAAAGCAGACACACTCACAAGCGGTCTTAAAATGCTTGCCCAAACGTATGGCATTCCCCTGACCGTCAATCAATATAAAGGGGCGTTTTCAACACATTTTACGGACAAATCTGTGCGCACCTATCAAGACGCAGACGAAGCGAGCTCTGAGCTATATGCCCGCTTTTTCCACGGCATGCTAGAGCGCGGCATCTTGCTCGCCCCTTCCAAATATGAGGCATGGTTTACCATGCTGCCTCACAGCGCAGAAGATTTGGCTTACACTTTAAACGCTGCTGAAGATGTTTTGAAAACGATGCGCACTAAGTAAGGTTTTGGCCGGTAAGCAGTTGGAATTGTTGATAATATGCCTGCGCCGTCTTCACATCATAAGGATAACGCCTGTTTTGAATGAGTTGGATGACGCGACTGAGTGATTCACGGGCGCGGGTCACCACTTTTAAAGGATATCCGAAAACTTCCCGCATCTCGCGAAACTCATCTTCATCCAGTACTTCCAACTTACCATCTGGCAGCAAGCGCACATCCAGCTCCAAATCGATATATGTCAGTCGCCCCTGTTCCCAACGCGCAGGGGTGCTAATATTGGTATAATAATGGATGCCATCATCTCGAAACATGGCGATCACGTTAAACCACTCGTGACGATCAAAAAAACAAACCGCCCCTTCTTTTGTTCGCCAAGTCGATCCGTCGCTTTCTGTTACAACCACATAAGCATTGCCACACACAATACGGCTGTCATCATGATCGATAAGAATATTTCCTTGCCACATGCGATGCATGTGGCCATTGTATTTATAACTGACAATATCAAATGCATCACCCGTCCGAATATACGACAACCTTTTAGCTCCTTTTAACCTTTTCCATTATTTTACTCAACTTAGCCTACACAATACAATAGGAATGCCTCTCCAATCCATCCTCACAGATCCATCATCATGTTTTATCCATCATAAATGGGCTATCTTTAGGCGCATGCTTATAGGCACGACCTAGAAGATAGCCCACTTAACTGTTACATCGTTATCGACATAATATAACTTTTACGACATTAATTTTTGACGCATGACTGTTCCATGCGGTTACTTCTTTTTGTTTTGCATTGATTTTTGATTTTCTTGTTTTACATCCTCCACATTGGTCTCTGCAGCAAATTCAGAACCGTATCCGCCGGCCATGTTTTGCTGAGAAGCCTGGTTGCGTTTTTTGACGTGATCGACGTTGGTGCCCGCTTTGCTTTTATTCATCGGTAGATCACCTCCTCACGTCTAGCATACCCCGGAGACAACAAGTTATGTAAGGAGGGGAAACAATGGTAAAACGAATGTATTGAATTAATGCAATAGTTTTTCGTTATATAAAAATTTTTTCCGTTCATTAGACTACTAAATGATATTGCACTATCCCTATAGTGTTTTCCTTGATTTACCTTATGAATAATTATATAATGATGTTGTACATTAAGTAAGACCGATCTAAATTTAAAGGAGGGGTTCTCATGTTCGAGTTGCCACCGCTTCCATACTCGTATGACGCTCTTGAACCGTACATCGATGCCAAAACGATGGAAGTTCACTACAATGGCCATCACGGAACATATGTAAAAAATTTGAATGCCGCGCTCGATAAACACCCCGAATGGAAAGGTAAAACGATCGAAGAATTGCTACAGTCCCTCGATCAGATTCCGGAAGATATTCGTGCTGCCGTACGAAATAATGGCGGCGGTCACTATAATCATGCTTTCTGGTGGCCTATGCTTAAGAAAAATGAAGGCGGAAAACCAAGTGGTGCTCTGGCTCAAGCCATTGATCGCGACTTTGGCAGCTTTGATGCCTTCAAAGACGCTTTTACCCAAGCTGCAGCGACGCGCTTCGGAAGTGGCTGGGCCTGGCTCATCGTTGAACCGAACGGAAAACTTGTCATTACTTCTACACCGAACCAAGATAACCCAGTGATGGAAGGTAAAACACCGATTATGGGTCTGGACGTTTGGGAACATGCTTACTACTTAAAATACCAAAATCGTCGCCCTGAATACATCAATGCTTTCTGGAACGTCATCGACTGGGATGTCGTTGGAAAAAGATACGAACAAGCAACAAAATAACGATATGCGCCCACTCAGCATGATGTGCAAAAAGGATGGCACGATACGCGCCATCCTTTTTTGTGTTGTTAAGTTATCTTTTGTTGCCATAACTGCCAAGCCTTCTGGATAGGAATGGGAAGCGGGAGTTGGGATAATGCTTGAGGTGTAAACCAGTTTTCTTTGCCATCATCCTCTGGCATCCCTTGCCCTATAAGCGATACGGCATACACATCAATCTCCCAAATCAAATGGGTAAAAACATGCTTGACAGAACCAAGATAACGCACTTCTTTCACATCGACCTCTACATCCCTTGACGACATCACGAGTGGTAAAACATGTTTCTCCCACTGTAAAGTCTTCTCAGACGCATCATCCGTAAGCGCAATGGTCTTTTTTGAACCGTATGCATCGTCTTTCCGGCTATGCGGAAACTCCCACATGCCTTCTAAAAGCTTTTCTGTTCGCTTGCGTAAATAGACGCTTCCTCCCCATTCAATGATCCACATACGGCGATGCTCACTTTTTTTTGGTGGTGCCTTTTTGACAACTGGAAAATCTGCGACACGTCCCAACTTATAAGCGCGACAAAAGACTTGAAGTGGACATTGATCACAAAGCGGGGCCGACGGCAAACATACTGTCGCTCCAAGCTCCATGAATGCCTGTGTAAAATCACCTGCACGTTCTTCAGGCATGGCGTCACGAATCGTTTCTTTCAGACGTTTTAAGGCAGGGCCCTTGCTTAAATCCTCCGCAAGCGCCCATAACCTTGCAGCAACGCGCCTGACATTGCCATCAATGGCCGGTTCCCTTTGACCAAACGCAATACTCAAAATAGCTCCCAAGGTATAATCACCGATACCTGGAAGATGTTTTAAAACATTGGGATCGGCAGGCAACTGCCCCTCATAACGCTCGCTGACGATGTTTGCTGTTTCATACAAATAACGCGCACGACGATAATAACCAAGCCCTTCCCATGCTTTAAGAACTTCTTCTAAAGAGGCCCGAGCAAGATCCGTAAATGTTGGAAAGCGTTTTAACCATCGCTTGTAATAGGGAATGACGGTCGATACTTGCGTTTGTTGTAACATAAGTTCAGAGACAAAAATAGCGTATGGATCACGCGTCTTACGCCAAGGTAAATCGCGTTTCATTCGATCGTACCAATCGAGAAGCGCCTGCACCCAATCTTTGCTGTCTGTCATTGCATCATCAACGTCATCTTTGTTAAATGTTAAGTGGTTTTGATGGTGAGCAGTGTCTGCTAAATGATCATTCCTCTGTTTAACATCCTTCATGTGTGCGCTTCTTCTCCCTTATGCAGTCTATACTCTACATCCATTCCATAGCTCACTCAAAAATTTCCCATGACAAAATAGAAAAATAGGCGTACAATAAGATTTGGATGCATATCGATTAAAAATAGCATCGGGTCGGTTTAAAGGAGGCATCATCATGGACACCGGAACGCATTTTATCATGGGCGTAGGCCTCTTCGCACTGGCCCATATCGATCCGCAAGCCGTTGCAACACCGGAAGCAACGAGTGGACTTTTGCTCGCTACGGTCATAGGATCTCAAATTCCAGACATCGATACTTTAAGTCGTCTACGGGGTAACACAACGTATATTCGTCAGCATCGAGGTCTGTCACACAGTCTACCGATGCTCATCCTCTATGTCGTGATGATATCAACCACACTTTCCCTTTTACACTTCGCACCACCATTTTGGCACCTACTATTTTGGACTGCCCTTGCCGTCTTCATCCATGCTGGTACCGATATTTTAAACAGTTACGGAACACAGCTTATCCGTCCTTGGAGACGACGCTGGATTGCTTTAGACATCATCAACATCATCGATCCGATCATTTTAATCACACACGCTTTAGGATTGATGGCTTGGTTTTTCGGTGCACCACCGGGCAAAACATTCCTTATCATCTACCTTTTTTTGGCCGTATATGTCTTAGGCAAAAGCATCTATCACGTACGTACAACCATCCGTTTGCAAAAGCTTTTTCCAGATAGTCGGCTTCATATCCTCCCCGTTTTAAACCCACTGGCATGGCAAATCATCGTGGAAACACCGCAATCTTTCCAAGTAGGGCGTTATGAACTGGGGGAACTGACATGGCAATTTAGCATTAAAAAGCGGGAAGCAGACTTAGAATTGGTAGAAAAAAGTAAAATGCTTCCGTCTGTTCAAGCCTTTTTAGCATTTACACGCCATGCTTATGTTATGACACGACCTGTACAAGGTGGATGTGAAGTGCGATGGGTGGACGTCCGCTATTTTGGTCGGCCCCGTTATCCTTTGATGGTGACCGTACGCTTTAACGCTCAAGGTCAGGTGACCGCTGACTATCTAGGCTGGGAAAGTGATCACCGAGTTGAAAGACGCTTGATTCCAGCTGAAGAAAATTCATAACACCGCTTTAAGAAGGCGTCCCTCGAATCGATCTCACAGAAGGACGCCTTCTTTGATGGACTTTTTTACCTAGAAAGCGCAAGTGTGATCAAACGATCGATCAATTCGGAATACCGTATACCGCTTGCTTGCCAAAGTAATGGATACATACTTTTGGGCGTAAAACCTGGAATCGTGTTAATCTCATTGACATAAATCTCGCCGGTTCTTTTATCAAGGAAAAAATCGACGCGAGCAAGACCCTGCGCTCTCACCAAGCGATAAGCTTGGATGGCCAGCGTAGCTATATGCTTTCGTTGTTCATCATTAAGTTCCGCTGGTATGATCAACTTCGAGGCGTTTGAAGTATATTTCGCTTCATAATCATAAAACTCATTGGCAGGGATAATCTCACCAATCACCGAATATAGCGGCTCGTCGTTCCCTAGAATACCAATTTCGATCTCACGTGCTTCAATCCCTTGTTCGACGACAATACGTCGATCAAACTGCAGCGCCGTACGCAAACTTATTCGAAGATCTTCGGGCGTTTTGGCTTTGCTAATACCAATACTCGAACCAAGCCCAGCCGGTTTTACAAACACGGGGTAAGACAAGGTCGATTCTATTGCTTTGACGACATCATCCATGCTTTTTTGAACATCGTTTTCAGTAAATACACGGTATGGGACGAGCGGTAAACCACCACAGCGAAAAACTTCCCGCATCATCGATTTATCCATAGAGACAGACGATGCCAATACACCTGATCCGACATACGGAATGCCCAAAAGTTCAAAATACCCCTGAATCGTACCGTCTTCCCCATGCGGTCCATGCAGCAGGGGGAAGGCAACATCGGCCTCATTCAAAAGCGGTGAGCCGACGTTCGGGCGTTTATGATCGTGCTGTTGAATTTCTTTTTTACCTTCCAGTTTACCTTCCAGCAGGGCTAAAGACGCCGACGCATCCAGCCAATGACCTTTTCGATCAATAGCAATCGGTAAAACCGTATAACGTGACGTATCGATCGCTTCATAAACCGAACGTGCCGAACTGACCGAAACATCATGCTCATCTGAAGCACCACCAAAAATAAGGGCAACACGTATTTTGCCTGTCCCCATCACCCGATCTCCCTTCTTATGGTGAGACACACCGACCATCCGCAACCGCTGCCAATGATCCCTCCGATCACGGCCACGTCTTCGCAATATAATCGTTATAAAACTATTCTATGGGCATTGACCCAGAAATGTGCAAAGCGCGAGCAATTGGGTGTTCACTGTAAGAAACCCAGTCACTATAGCTCCCCGGATAAAGATAGACGTGTCGATACCCTAAAGCATGGAACGCTGCAACAAGCGCTGCAGACGTGACGCCAGATCCACAATAACAAATGATAGGGAGCTCAGTGCTCCGATCTTGAAACGTTACAGGTAGACGGGTCCAAAGGACTTTTTTGAGGTAATCTTTATCTCCTAAAACCTTTGTATCTGGAGATAGCAATGACTGATAAAAAATGTTTATCGCTCCTGGAATATGACCGGCAACCGGATCGATCGGTTCGACTTCTCCAAGATAGCGTTTTTCCTCTCGAGCATCAACAATGAGTGCCAAGCGCTCCTTGGTCAAGGCCACTTCCCGTACCATCTGAACGTGAGCAATCGGCATATGCGTATAAGCAAATGATTGCCCTAACGCCAAACGACGACCGTAATCGTCTCCAACCGCCTTTTCACCTTCCGTATCAAGATGCGTCCTGCTGTGATCACCTCCATTACGTAGATGGCGATCCAGATGCACCTCACCCATTTCAATGGGATAGCCTAAGCGCTCCCATGCACTATACCCTTGATTTAAAATAAACACATTGTCATGACCAATCGCCTTTAGCATCCACCATAAGCGCGCAGCAAACCCCCCAGCATGATCATCATAGACAATAACGGTATGTGCCGGCGAGATTCGTCGTTCTCCTAAGCGCTGAACAAAATCTTCAACTTTCGGTAGAGGATGCCGACCGCCGTGGCCTTGATCAGCGTGCGGTGGTGCCGACAAATCTTTTTCCAAATCCATATAGAATGCACCGGGAATATGACCCTTTCGGTAAGCTTCCCAACCATAGGATGGGTCATTTAAAGCAAAACGAACATCGATTGTCACAACTTCTGGTGCTTCAAGATGGTCATAAAGCCAGGACATCTCAATAAATGGCGAAACGTTCTCCTTATCATGACTCGAAGGGCTCGGACGCATCGTTGATCCCCTTTCTTGTACGCCATATGCGCTTCAATAGATTTCATCGAGTTTACTTCTTGTTCTTCTTTCAAAGCAGGCATAGCCTCTTCCCCGTTCTAACGTTTATAAGTGTAGCACATTTGTCGTCATCTGGGCATAGGCTGATGTCAACACAGGCATCTTCAACTGTGGAAGACCCATCCAACAAGGAGTGGCGCTCGAGCATGTACCTAAGAATTGACCGTTTACAAATTGAACTCCCACGCGTCTGGGAACCCGACCCGGATGCTGCAGCGGCTGTACAAGAATTATTTGGAGGACGCTTTGGAGAAATGTCTACCCTGATGAACTACACGATGCAGTCGTTTAATTTTCGTGGTAAAACGAAGCTTAAACCTTTTTATGATCTCATTGCAAACATCGCTACTGAAGAACTTGGCCATATCGAACTCGTGGCGGCAACCGTGAACAACTTACTGGTTGGTACAACACAAACGCTTCCGCCCACCGAAGCACCGCTTGCTCCAGGCAAACACGTGCGTAACAGCCATTTTTTTACAGAAACCGCCCAGTCAAGCATGCCCATAAACTCGATGGGACGACCATGGGATGGGACCTATGTCTTTAATAGCGGCGATCTTATTCTTGATCTTTTGCATAATTTCTTCTTAGAAAATGGGGCGCGGCTTCAAAAATTACGCGTCTATGAAATGACCACCCATCCGGTTGCACGGACCATGATCGGCTATCTCCTCGTGCGCGGCGGTGTTCATGCGCTGGCCTATGCTCGTGCTTTAGAAACATTAACCGGTGTAGACCTTTCCAAAATGCTACCCATTCCAAAGATCGCCGATGATCGTATTCCTGAAGCACGTCACTATCGTGAACGGGGCATACACAGAACTTTGTACCGCTTTAGCCCCAAAGATTATCAGGCGATACGTGCCATCTGGCGTGGTCCCCATCCAGATGGCGGTGAGCTCATCGTGACAGACGGCCCTCCCGAAGGCGGGCCGATCCCTGAACTCCCGGATCTTCCGGAAAGTTTTGCTCCAGGATATGACCCTGAAACATTAAGAGCGATCGCAAAAAGACTGATGCAGCATATGTAACCGATCATACACCATCAATACCACAACAAAAACCCTCGTAGCCAAAATGTTTCTCTGGCAAACGAGGGCTTTTCATTGCGCTTGCTGTAACATTTTATATCATAGAAAATCATATCGCTTCTTCTAATGCACCAACACCGCCACATACCCGGCAAACAACGTAGCCCGTGCCTGCACACACCTCGCATACTTCACCTTCTACTGTTCCTTGACCAGCACAGCGATGGCATACCTCTTCACCGTTTCCTTGACACGTTGGACAATCGATCATCGCTGTCCCCTCCTACCTTCATACTGTTATATTACATTGTGTTTTATTGTATTCAATTATATAACAGTTGTGAAGGAAGGGCAACACAAAAAATGTGTAATTATTACACTTTTAACCTTTCTGTTCCCCCAGCTGATGTTTGGAGCGAATGGGGACCTTCGTCATGAAATAAACAAAGGTCAATAAAAGTGTGCCGATGATCCAATACACGAGCACCCAAGACGCATGGTTCAGATCGCTAACGTTTCCGGTAGAAAGAACCGCTTTAAAACCAAGCACCGTATAACTCATCGGTAAATAAGGATGAAAAACTTGATAACCATGTGGAATCAGTTGAAGTGGAAAAGTACCAGCGCTGGTGGTTAGCTGTAGGATGAGTAAAACGACGGCAAGAAAACGACCAGCTTGATCCAACCAGGTGACAAGAAATTGGATGAGCGTCATAAACGTGATGGACGTCAAAATCCCAAATAACATATAACGAAGTGGATCATCTACAGTAATACCAACCAAATAGCGAACCGCTAAAAGCGTAATCACTGCTTGCAGCACACCGATCAAAAGAATCGTCAGGGTCTTTCCACCAAAAAGGGCCAATGCTTCCCCTCTGCTCCGTAGCTTGTGTTGAAATGGATCTTCGCGCATCCCATAAACGACCGACAAAATAAGCGCACCAATGTACAAGGATAAGGAAAGAAAATAAGGTGCAAAACCTGTGCCATAGTTCGGTACTTCATGGACAACACGGTCCACAAGCTGAACCGGGCTGGTAATCATCTCCACACTCGCTTCATGGAGCGACGCTTCGCTCGTACGTGCTTTGGCCTCTCCGAGACGCGTCGCCAGTTCTGATGCTCCGTTAGCCAAAGATTGTGCCCCTGCTTCAAGCTGCTCGGCGCCGGCTTTAAGATCGTTACTACCACCTGCCAGTTTGTCTGTTCCAGTTTTCAGTTCGACCGCTCCACGCGCCAAGTCCCCGGATCCTTTTACAAGCTTCTGACCTTCCGCTCCAAGCTTCGTTATCCCCGAAGAAAAACTCGGCCAACTTGTTTTCAACGCATTCATGCCTTGCTGCATGTTTTGATAACCTTTGGCCCATTGATCCAACTGTTGAGAAAACGTACTGACACCACCATGCAAATCATTTAAGCCAGCCTCTAGCGCACGCGTTTTTTTAAGCAGCTCAGCGGCCGCTTCACTCTTTTGAAGATCAGGCGATTGTTCTACAAGTGTCTGCCAAGCCTTTGCCACATTGGTCATAGCCGCAGCAAGCGTAGCTGTTTTTTCATCGAGCGTTTGACCAGCCTGCTGTATCTTTTGCGTCCCTGTTTGAAGCGATATCCCCCCAGCGACTACATCGTTGAGACCTTGAGAAAATCTTTGGGCTCCTCCTTCAAGTTGACTGACCCCCTGAACATACGCTTGTATCGATGTGTTCAGCTGTTGTGCTCCTTGCGCTAAAGAAGATGCACCGTTTTGAACATCATGTGCACCTTGTTGAAACGTTGAAAGATTGGTGTTGAGCGTAGCTAACCCTTTCCGCAAAGTCTCAGCACCATCTTTCACTTTTACAGAA
>JAVERJ010000037.1:0-12720 GCA_034007185.1 Candidatus Carbonibacillus sp.
AAAACGTTTCTGTACCATGCATAGAAGCGGTGCGTCTCTGCCTTACGCAAAGAGGTGAACGTATGAAACAGGAGCGACATCTAATAATATAGCCTAGCTGCTCAAAAAAGTCAACATGAATTAATTTCATTTTTCTCGTTAGAAAAGACACCGTTCCGCAACGCATGGACAAATGTCTAGATTGCTTCCTGCTTCTTCGATTGGCAGTGCATGGTCGTAGTCGAATGGATAAGATGATCGTGCGATAGAAGCGTACCATACAGCGAAGACTGTGTTATAATAATCTCTAGAACAATGAACGGAATATACACGATGTATACATGATGCCAACGAGGAGGAATGTTATGCTTCAGCCAACGGTTCCTTTACGTTTTACCCCACGTCTTGTCGGAAGGGTGTGGGGAGGGCATATCCTTTCTACATTTTTTCCTGAAGCAGATCG
The DNA here is from genome assembly GCA_034007185.1 of Candidatus Carbonibacillus sp. Classification (GTDB taxonomy): domain Bacteria; phylum Bacillota; class Bacilli; order Thermicanales; family DSM-22653; genus Carbonibacillus. Next base: position 443 of record JAVERJ010000037.1, read on the forward strand.
TGAAGGGCTTGATCGAGAAACAGTTGGGGAAGTATGGACGCTGGTGGATCATCCATCGTATGCCTCCCGTGTAGCGGATGGGCCCTGGAAAGGCGCTACCTTACACGCGCTCATGCGCGAGCATGCCGAAACGCTCGTCGGTTATCATATGGATCGTTTTCCTCTTTTAATCAAGTGGATCGAAGCTCAAGCCGACCTATCCGTACAAATCCACCCTGATGACGCTTATGCCCTGAAACATGAAAACGATTATGGAAAAAGTGAAGCTTGGTATATCCTTCAAGCACCACCCTTAAAAAGGGTGATTGCTGGTGATACATTCCCTTCACGCGAGGTCTACTGGGAAGCACTGAAAAACGGCACGCTAAAGACATACCTTCAATATCAGACCATCGAAGAAGGCCAATTTATTTACATCCCCTCTCGAACCGTTCATGCCTTATTGGCAGGAACCATCGTCATCGAAGTGCAACAGCCTTCAGATGTTACGTATCGTATTTACGATTGGGATCGCCTTGATCCATTGACGGGGAAACCACGCACCCTGCATCTGGACAAAGCTGCAGAGGTCATCCCCTTCGGTGCACCATCACGCGTTAAGATTGACCGTTCCCTGATCGATACACCGTACTTTCGTTTAGAAAAAATAACCCTCGAACCCGAACAGACTGTCCGCCGTTCACCGCTTATTGAAAAACGTGCACATGTGCTTATTGTCGCTGAAGGGAAAGGCCACCTTACCTTTGCGCCTTCATTACCAGACAAAAACGCAGGGTATCCCAACGAAGTGCTCACCGTCCAACGCGGTGATACCTTTTTACTGCCTTATGCTTTGTCATCGTATGAAGTAAAAGCGCACCAACCGCTTACCCTCATACTGGCACTCACACCTTGTTCTCAACCATCAGCACGATGATAAGCCTGCAAAGTATGTAAAAGAGGTGATATATTTGACCGTTTCATATGAGCAATTCTTTGAAAACTGGTTGTTAGAATCTTTTTGGCAAATGATCGATGATCTCGAAGTTCATTACACCCTTCGCACAGAAATAAGAGAGATGTTAGAACAATATCCTGAAAGCTTCGGTTATAACAGTGAAGAACAATTGGAAAACTTTCTGCTTCAACGCCTCTATATCCATCATGATGAGAGCTGGTGGGAAGGGATTCACAGCGCACAAAATGAAGCATTTTGGGAAAGGGCCAAAAATGTTTTTTTTACAGCAGCGCTTCGCACCTTGTTGGAGGGTTTTGCTGAAACCGTGCGATTAAATGAAGACACATACCGCTTGATCCAGCGTCACTTTACACACCGTTTACCGTTAGAAATAACGACTGAAACCGCGCAGCCTGCGCTCAAAAAGGCTTTTTCCTCAAAGCACCGTACGTATCAAGCATATCTGCACATCATGGCATATATGTGGACACAATATTTCTTTGTGCATCTTGCCGTCCTGTTTCCAGCTGCCAATGAAGCTCAGCTCTTCGGACCTCACCATCGTCGCGCCCATTTTCGCCTCCTACCATCGATCAAACAATCGCAATCCGAAGAGTGATGAGGACGTTGGATGCCTCATGGTCGTTTACGGATGCATCGTATTTAAGGGCGCACCTGTCAAAAACACAGATGGTTCCCCCATCGCTATGAGCAAAAGCTCATGTTTGGCACGCATCGCAAGCATATACAATAAATAGCGATCAAGCGGTGAATGATACTGTTGAGTCGATACATCATAAAGGATCACAGCGTCAAACTCGATCCCCTTCGCAAGAACACTCGGCATGATCAATACGGGTCCTTTTAAATGCTGCGTATCTGGCTTGACACGCTGGTATGAAAACGCCGTACCGATGTACGCTTCCAATTCGTCACACGCTCGATCCGTTTTGCAAATTAAAGCAATGAGCCCATGTCCGTGGCGCAGAAGTTTGTCGATCGTATCTTTGAGGACATGCCCGAGGCGATCATGCTGTTTCAAGATCAAGAGCTGAACAGGTTTACCCCGTCTAGGAAAAGAACTGAGCATACCGGCTTCCGGTAAAACGTGGCGAGCAAAGGCGACGATTTCCTCTGTGACACGATAACTTTTGAGTAGCTCGCGCGTCTGAATGGGCCCCCGTTCAGCCATGCGGCGATAAAGTAGGTGCGTCGGATCGATTTGATATACGTTTTGAAGCGGTAATAACGCTTGAAAACGATCGCCTAAAAAAGTAAACCGGGCACGGGGGAAATATAAAAGGAGCCAGGAAAGTTCGAGCGGTGTAAGATCTTGGGCTTCATCGACAACACAATAAGCCGTCTTCTGGCTCGGAACGGTTCCTGTCAATTTTATTTTTAACCAGGCAATCATTAAGGCATCCCAATAGTCAAGGACTGAACGATCGAGGCGCCGACTGAGTATTTCTCTATTTTCTTCATTAAGCCGTCCCCATTGGGGAAAAAGCGTTTGAAAGCGCTTCTCATCATAGAGCGCACGATATGTTTTTATAAAATCAATAAAGTCTCTTTGAGCGATCGCTTCACGCACCAGACGTGCTTTTTGTTTCACAACATAGGCCCGTAAATGCGCTTCATAATGTTTTTGTAGATGGACGACATCCGCTGCGTCACGCTGATGTTTTTCGGTTAATTGATAAATTTTTTGTAACGTCAAATTGGGTAACGCTTCAATGGCGCGATCGACCCATGGTTCCCGAGACAGCGCTCGTGCCCGCTCTTTCAGCATGCTCTCTAAACGCGTTGCCAAGGTGTTCAAACGCGCTTCACGAGGAACCCCTGAACGCACAAGCGCTTGATACATCATTTGGATATCTTCGGAACGAAACCAGAGAACATCAGCTTCAACAAGATCGCGAAAAACGGGCCCCGTTTCGTATAGTTCATCCATATACGCTTCAAGGCTTTCAACCATCTGTTCATCCGATATCAGTTGAAGCCGTTGTTCCATCTCCAACCGACGCTCAGGGGTGCCGTGACCACTTAGAAAAAAATCGATCTCGATTGAAGGGTCCATAACTTCATAGGGCATGAGCACCTCGCGTATCAGCTCGGCCATTGTCCGCTGTGTCACTTGCTCAGCGCCGAGCTCTGGCAAAACGTGCGCCGTGTATTGTTTAAATAAAGGGTTCGGAGAAATGACAACAAGATCATCGCTCCTTAATCGTCCGCGATATTGATACATTAAATACGCCACACGCTGAAGGGCAACAGATGTTTTACCGCTGCCAGCAACACCCTGTACAAATAAAAAGGCACTGTTTCGATCCCGAATAATGGCATTTTGCTCTTTCTGGATCGTCGCGACTTGTACACTCAACGTTCGCCCTGCTCCTTGCGAAAGAACTTCACGTAAAATGTCATCACCGATGGTCAGATCGGATGTGTCAAACATTGCTTTTAATTTTCCTTGACGGATGACATACTGGCGCTTTTTTAAAAGCTCCACATGTTGTTCACCACGCGGTGTCTCATAAGAAGCGGGTCCAAGAGAGGCATCATAAAACAAACTGGCCACCGGCGCGCGCCAATCAATAATCAAATCTTCTCCGCTTTCTTCATCGTACAACCCTTTAATCCCCAAATAGAGCTTTGATATTGTTCCGCTCAGCGATGCCTCGTCTTTGAAATCGATACGAGCAAAATAAGGACTGCTGAGCATGGTCACGAGAATCTGCTCATTTTCACCTGCACTTTTTAAACGACGCCTGAGATCATCGAGAAGAAGCTGTTGCTGAGCGATGTCTGCGGCCGCTTCTAACGCATCGTCAGCCGTCGAAGGATCCATCGAAATATCTTCCCAAAAAGATGCAGAAAGCGCAAGATGCTCCGCATATGCCTCACCAGTTTCCTTTACCAGTGCGGTAATCCGGTCACGTATCTTTTCAATGACCGCATCAATTCTCGCTTGTTCTTGCGCCCACTCTGCGTGTTTATCTTCCATTCGTGTTCACCATCCGAACTTAAGAATGACGTCGAAACCATGGGAACCATTTTTTCTTCTCGGTTTTCTCTTGCGTCGCACCGTCTTCTTCTACAACACCTTCATTTTGAACGACTTCGTTTGCTTCTTTCGTGACCACTTGATGTTCTTGGCCTTCTGTTGCGTGGTTTTCTGTCGCTTGACTTTCTATGCCTTGGCCTGCTGCGATCGGTTCTTGGGGATGCGCATCGGATGGAGAACCGTCATCCCTTGAATCGATCGGTACTTCAAACGCACCCGCATCATCCTTTTGTTCTTCTTCCTTGGGTTCGTTAAGCGCTTCGGGGAAAAGGGCATCGACATAGGCCTCAGCATCGAACGGTTTGAGATCATACAACCCTTCGCCCAAACCAACCAGTTTGACCGGCAGGTGATATTGTTCATGGATAGCAAGGGCGATTCCCCCCTTCGCTGTGCCATCTAACTTCGTCAAAATCAAGCCGCTCACATCCACTACTTCTTTAAACGTCTCCGCCTGACGAAGGGCGTTTTGCCCGGTTGTCGCATCTAAGACAAGTAAGACTTCATGCGGTGCATCGGGAATCTCGCGTTGAATGACGCGGCGAATTTTAGCCAGCTCTTCCATAAGATTGGCCTTATTTTGTAATCGTCCCGCCGTATCACACAAGACAAAATCGATTCCTTGCGTTTTGGCCATATGGATCGCATCGAAGACAACCGCAGCTGGATCGCTGCCACTTTCTTTGGCGACCACGTCACAACCTGCGCGTTCACCCCATACTTTAAGTTGTTCAATAGCCCCCGCTCGAAACGTATCCCCCGCAGCCAAAATCACACTTGAGCCACTATCCTTTAACTGACGGGCGAGTTTCCCAATGGTCGTTGTCTTTCCAACGCCATTGACACCAACAAATAAATAAACGGTCGGTCCGGATGCTGCCACTTTAAGTTCTCGATCAGCAGCCGTTTCATCGAGCAATTCGATCAGACGCTGTTTTAAAAGGGCAGGAACCATTGAAGCCTCGGTGATCTTCTCCTTGCGTACATCTTCGCGAAGGGCATCCATCAGGCGCATGACTGTTTCGATGCCTACATCGGCCATGATGAGTGCTTCTTCCAGTTCTTCATAGAAGGACGCGTCGATCGCACGATGACGTCCAAATAAGCCTTTAAACGGAGAAAGTGCCGCTTCACGTGTTTTCCGCATGCCATCTTGGAACGATTTGGCGACATTTTCCCCAGCCTTTTTTAATGAAGCAGTCAGTCGATCAAAAAGACCCATTTCGGTTCACCCTTTATTTAGTCGTATCGTGTCACCACTTACTTTATACACTCTCTATAAAAAGTGCAACCTCATACAAGCTTTGCAAAAAGAAACCTCCTGCAAACAATGATGGCCCCAACGCTTAAGCGTTAGGGCATGGGAAGCATCTCTTTCTTTTTTACGTCTCTAATCGTCACGGTAAGGACCTGACTGGTGCCATGCGCACCCATCGTCACACCGTACAAACGGTCAGCGGCTGTCATCGTCCCCCGACGATGGGTGATGACGATAAACTGTGTTTCCTCACGAAATGTTCTTAAAAAGTCTGCAAAACGGCTTACATTGGCTTCATCCAGCGCCGAGTCAACCTCATCCAAAACGCAAAACGGTACCGGTCGTACCTTGAGTATGGCAAATAAAAGGGCAAGCGCTGTCAGCGCACGTTCTCCGCCCGATAGAAGAGAAAGCTGCTTCATCTTCTTCCCTGGTGGTTCGACCATGAGTTCAATCCCACTCGAAAGCGGATGCGCCGCATCCATAAAGACCAGATCCGCCTCCCCACCTCCGAACAAGGATCGAAATACATCTCGAAAAGCATGTCGAATACTTTCAAACGTCTCTTGAAACCGCATGATCATCTCATGTTCGATCTCTTTGATCAATTTTTCTAAAGAGCTTTTGGCATGTTCCAAATCTTGTAATTGTGTCTGTAGAAACGAAAGACGCTCCTCTAACCTGCGCGCCTCTTCAATGGCTCCAAGATTAACAACGCCAAAAGAGGCCAATCGATGTTTATGACGGGATAACTTTTCCTGCATGGCGCTACGTTCTGCTTCAGGAATGGGTGCATACTGCGCCCGTGCTACATTGACTGTTAAACGATATGTCTCACCGAGCGTTTTTAACGCTTGATCAAGGCGATCGTATGTCCGGGCATAGGCGGCCTCCGTTGTATAAAGAGACTGCCGGCGTTCGTCTCTTTCCGCTTCAATCTGCTTTAAAGCATGCGTTTTTTCTTGGATTTCGCTTTTTAAAGCAGCTTTTTCCTGTTGGAGTTCACGCAACGCCTGCTCCAATGACGACAGCTTCTTCTGAGTCGCTTGCAGTCGGCTTAGACGCTCCACTTCGCGTCGCTCATTTTCTTCAAGTGCTTGATGCATCTGTTTGATTGCTTCGATTAAGGTGCGTTCAGTATGGTTCAGCGCATCCAGTTCGGATTTTTTTTCTGCATATCGTTTTTCTTCATGTTCTTGTATGGTTTTTAAACGTACCAGTTCTAGATGTGCCTCATTTTTATTGGACTGTGCTTCTTCGAATGCTACCTCGCGCTCCGCTAGACGCGCTTCTAGAGCGGCGATCTCTCTTTCTAAAGTCGCACGTTTTTGTTCTTCCCGTTCCCACCGTTCTTGAAGCGCTTGCCACTCTTCCGATACTGTCTTAAAATCAAGCGAAAGTCGCGTCCGTTCATAATCCAACGCATTCAGTCGGTCTTTAAACATACGCGCTTCTTTTTCAGCTTCTTGTTCGTGGGCACGAAGTTCTGTTTCATGCTGTTTGAGCGTCTCATAAGTCGCTTCCAGTTCCTGCATATGTTCCAGTAAAGCGCGTTCTTTTTCACGTTGAGCGGCTAGTGCTGTTTGAAGTGTGTCGAGACGCGCGCCGAGTTCTTTGAGTGTTTGTTGCTCATGAAGGCGCGCTTTTTCCCGCGCTTGAATGAGCGAACGGCGTGATTTTTCCCCGCCTCCCGTCATCGATCCCCCCGGATGAACGAGATCACCATCTAAGGTGACGATCCGGTAACGATGGCGTAATTTTCTAGCCAGTTCATTAGCAGTGACCAGATCGCGCGTCACGACGGTTGTCCCTAATAAGTACTTAAGAATCTCTACATAAGGGCGATCCATCTCTACCATCTCTTGTAAAATACCGAGCGCCCGATGCTCCTCGGCCACGATGCGGCGTTCATCCGGCGTCAACATGCGCCCACGAATCGTCGTAAGCGGTAAAAATGTCGCACGTCCACGGCCTTCAGATTTTAAATAGGCGATGGCCGCTCGAGCACTTTTTTCATCATCTACAACAATATGCGTAAGTTGTGCACCTAACACGACTTCTACAGAAAGTTTGAGTTCCTCCGGTATACGTAAAAGGTCTAAGATAACGCCATGGATCCCCTGCAACCGCCCATCGCGCGCGGCCGCTAAGATGGCCCGTGTCCCTTCTTGAAAACCGCCAAAATCTTCTCCGCTTTCAACGGTCTTAAATCGTGCTTCAGCTTCTTGATAACGGACCGTTGCTGCATCAAGCTGTGTATGAAGACGTTCGCGTTGAAGCTCGAGTGTATGCTTTTCGGCCTGCAAAGCATCTAAAGAACGCCGGGTATCGTTTAACAACTTGAGCGTCGTCTTAAGCTTATCTTCGATCGTCTCAACGTTCTGCTTGGCGTTTTCCCACGACGCTTGCAGTGCGTTTACGTGTGCTTCTATAGAGGCGAGATCTTTTTGTAATTTGTCTCGTGTGTCAGAAGCCTTGACAAGCGCGGTGTGGAGCTGAACCGTTTGTGCATACACATCAATATAGCGATCTTTGTGTGATTGAAGTTCAGCGCGTAACGCCTCAATGGATGAAGCATCTCCTGCATTGTGCAAAAGAACACGTTCCAACTCGGCAATGGAAGCATGTCTTTGGTTTAGTGCTTCAGAAAGTGCCGCCAGTACACCCTCTAGTTCATGCCGACGCGCATCGCCCTCTTCTCGTTTGCGTTTGGCCTCAGTCAGTCGTGCGTTAAGATCTCGGTGCTCAACCTTTAAAAGTTCACCTTCGCCGCTTAAACGTTCGACGAGCGTGACCGCTTCCAGACGTTCCTGTTGCAGCGTGCGTTCCTTGATTTCAAGTGCAGATAATGTCTCTTCCTGTTTCAATATGTCAGCTTCCAGCATATGGCGTTTGGCATCGAGCGCACTGAGGTCCGCTTCTTGCTGCGCTTTTTCTTCCTTTAACCGTTTCAGTTCGGACGTACCCTCTTCAATATCGGTCACAAGAAAACGCAGGGTAAGGGTGTCGTATGCTTGTTTTTCCGTCAAATATGCTTCAGCTTTCTCTTTTTCTTGGCGCAAGGGGGTAAGCTGTGTTTCAATCTCATGCACAATATCGCGTACGCGATCCATATCGAGTTCCGTCGCTTGCAGCTTGATTTCAGCATCTTCTTTGCGGTGTTTAATTTTAATAATCCCGGCGACTTCTTCAAAAATGCTGCGCCGGTCTTCCGGGCGGGTCGATAAAATTTGATCAATCCGTCCTTGCCCAATGATCGAAAGCGCGTCTTTTCCAACTCCAGTGTCCGTAAATAAAGATGTCACATCCTTAAGACGCATCTCCTGACCATTGATACGATACACACTCTCGCCATCACGAAACAGTCGACGCTCAATGACCACTTCTTCATAATCGAGCGGCAGGGTGTGATCACGATTATTTAAAACAAGCGTGACATGCGCCATGTTGACGCGCTTTAATGCCTCACTTCCGGAAAAAATAACATCTTCCATTTTTCCGCCGCGAAGCGTTCGCGCACTTTGCTCGCCGAGAACCCAGCGCAACGCATCGGAAACATTGCTTTTGCCGCTTCCATTGGGGCCGACGATCGCCGTTATGCCTGGACCAAAGTCAATGCGTGTGCGTTCAGCAAAAGATTTAAAACCACTTAATTCCAATCGAAGGATGTGCACAAATAAGCACCTAATTCGCCTTTTTTATTCCATGCCTAGAGCGAATCAGGTCTTCACCTCCTTTCTTTTTCTTTTCGACAGTGGTGCGATTGTTCCTGCCAACATGTAAAAATCAAAAAAGACCGCCATGTCACTTTAGATCCTTCAGGCGGCCTTGTCTGGGCACATATGCCCGTGTTTATTTCACAGATGCCGTTCATCCATGTCGCCACTGCTTTCAGTCAGAAGACCGAGCTTAAGAAGCGCTTCTTCCGCTGCGCGTTGTTCCGCTTCTTTTTTAGAACGCCCGTATCCTTGTCCCATCATCACACCCGCGATTGATACTTGAGCGACAAACGAACGCGCATGCGCCGGTCCATTTTCAGCAATAATGGCATACTCAACGTTGCGTCCATCTTCACGTTGAGCCCATTCCTGCAACGCACTTTTATGATCAACCGTACGCTGTCGCTCACCCCGCTCAATACGTGGAATGATATGGCGCTCAATAAAAGCTTCGACACCGGATAATCCTTGATCAATATAAAGGGCGCCGATAAACGCTTCAAAGGCATCGGCCAGTATCGATGATCTGGATCGTCCTCCACTTTGTTCTTCCCCGCGCCCGAGCCTTAGATAATGTTGAAAACCGAGCGTCTTAGCAAAATCGGCCAAGGATGCTTCACAGACAATGGCCGCCCGCCATTTGGTCATGTCCCCTTCGGATAAGGCTGGTTCAACAAAATATAAATAACGTGATATGACAAGTCCTAGGACCGCATCCCCTAAAAACTCCAACCGTTCATTGTCTACAAGCTTGTCTGACGGATGTTCGGTTTTATGATCATGGACATAAGAGGTGTGCGTAAAGGCCGTTTCAAGCAAGTCCAAAGCATGAAAAGCGATGCCAAGCGCTTGTGGTAACGAGGCAATCGGTTTGGTCTGCATGTCGATCCTGCGCTCACCTCAATCTTCTACTTTTTTTAGAGCAATCACTGCGTTATGGCCACCAAAACCAAACGAGTTAGACAGCGCTGCCCGTACCGTTTGCTTTCGCGCGACATTCGGCACGAAATCGAGATCGAGTTCGGGATCGGGTTCTTCGTAATTAATCGTCGGCGGAATATGGTCGTAATAAATGGCATACGCCGTAGCGACAGCCTCTACACCGCCAGCCGCACCGAGGAGATGTCCTGTCATCGATTTGGTTGAGCTGACTGCTAGACGGTAAGCATGCTCGCCAAATACAGACTTTATGGCCATGGTCTCATACAGATCGTTATAATCGGTGCTCGTCCCATGCGCATTAATATAATCGATCTCTTCTGGCTTAAGATGAGCATCTTCAAGCGCCAGTCGCATGGCCCGGGCTGCGCCTTCACCATTTGGCGCAGGCGCCGTCAGATGGTAAGCATCCGCACTCATCCCATACCCAGCGACTTCTGCCAAGATACGAGCACCGCGCGCTTTGGCGTGCTCATAGCTCTCTAAGATCACAATGCCTGCGCCTTCACCCATGACAAACCCATCGCGATGACGCTCAAAAGGACGCGAAGCTTTCTCCGGCGCATCGTTGCGTTCCGAGAGTGCCTTCATATTGCTGAATCCAGCCAGAGCAATCGGACGAATGGTCGCCTCCGCCCCCCCGGCAATCATCACATCGGCCGCACCACGGCGAATGATCTCGGTCGCATCACCCACAGCATGTGTTCCTGTCGCACAGGCCGTAACCGGTGTCGTATTAGGCCCCTTGGCTCCAAAATGAATGGAGATGTACCCAGACGCCATGTTGGCGATCATCATCGGAATGAGAAAAGGACTTACACGTTTGGGACCGCGTTCAATCAATGTACGAAAATTATCTTCAAACGTAGCCAAGCCACCAATACCTGAACCGATCACCACGCCTACCCGTTCAGCTTCATCCGCCCGAATCTCATAGGCCGCATCTTTTAAGGCCATGGTCGTAGCTGCTAAGGCAAACTGAATGAAGCGATCAACGCGTCGAGCTTCTTTTTTATCCATATACAGACTCGGATCAAAATCTTTGACTTCTGCTGCAATGCGCGTGGCATATTCAGATGCATCAAACGCAGTAATCGGGCCGACACCTGAACGTCCTTCTAAAAGATTTTTCCAAAACGTCTCCGCATCCAATCCGATCGGTGTGACAACACCGACACCCGTGATAACAACACGACGCCGCATCTACAACCCTCCCACCTACAACCGATAACTTCCGCATGTCCGCTACAATTGTACTCATCAATCCATCCATTGTATCTCAACGTATCTCTATCATAATGCCATCGTATCTATCGCAAGTGTCTAGGACACATCTTTTTCTAAAGGCTCAAAATGTCTCAAAGCGATTCTACAAGGTGAACAGTAGAGAAAAGGTGGAGGCGGAACCCTGGCAATATCCCTTCCCCCACCCGTCTTTTCTCAAACGCATGTGCGTTCATTCGCTCTTTCTTCATCACACTTTAACCGTAGAACCTAACCGTGCCGCAGAACAACTTATGCTTGATGTGCCTTTATGTAGTCCAGCACATCTTGAACGGTGTTGATCTTTTCGGCATCTTCATCCGAGATCTCCAAATCAAACTCATCTTCCAATTCCATCACCAACTCGACGAGATCGAGAGAATCGGCACCGAGGTCATCTTTAAACGACGCTTCGGGTGTGACCTTATCGACATCGACCCCAAGTCGGTCAGCAATCAGATCACGAATTTGTTCAAACAAGGCATCAGCCACTTTCATTCACCCCCTGGGCTTGATTATAGCAGAAGATACGAACGTGCTCCAACTTTAAAAACAACCTACATGACCATGCCACCATCGACATGCAACACTTGACCGGTGATATAACGCGCACCCTCACTTGCCAAAAAACGCACAACCGCTGCAACATCTTCTGGAGCGCCGAACGAACCGAGCGGAATGAGCGATTTCATCTGCGCTTTTAAATCATCCGCTAGTTTTTCTGTCATTTCTGTCTCGATAAAACCAGGTGCTACAGCATTGACAGTGATATTGCGCGATGCCAGTTCTTTGGCAACCGCCTTGGTCAGTCCGATCAACCCCGCTTTTGCAGCCACATAATTGGCTTGACCGACGTTACCTATCACGCCGACAATCGAGGCAATATTGATAATCCGCCCCCAACGCGCTTTCATCATCGGGCGCGCTGCCGCTTTGGTTAAAGCATATGCCCCAGTGAGGTTCGTCTCCAACACTTCATACCATTCTTCTTCTTTCATGCGTATGAGAAGGTTATCCCGGGCAATTCCAGCATTGTTGACAAGAATATGCAATGCACCTTCTCTGGAAAGTATGTGTTCAATCACCGCTGGTGTTTCT
>JAVERJ010000038.1:0-12655 GCA_034007185.1 Candidatus Carbonibacillus sp.
CATACCAGAAAAGTCACTCGAACTTCCCGTGTATATTGATCGATTTGTGGCGATTTCTACCGATGATGCAGCCGAAGCCTTGTTTTTAGATTTATCAACAATGCGACAAGTCAAAGAACGCGATGGCGGACGCATTTTTAGTGATGGGGTTCGATCGCTCAAAATCATGGGTGATGATCGAATCATGCGTTATTTTTCTCCACCACTGCCCCAAATGCGTGAGTCAAATGAAAACCATGATGCGTTTGTAAGTGCCGTTCAATTTATCAACCGTCACGCGGGGTGGAATGGTGATGAACGCCTCGTGCAACGAATCGTGCAACACTCAGGAGAAACGATGATTTTTCGAAGCGCCATCGATGGCTATCCGCTCGACACGGAAGGGGATGCCCTTTCCTACTATACGATTCAAGTGGAACTAAAAGGAGAGGATGTGGTCGCTTATGAACGCTCATTGTGGCGCCGAATTAGTCGGGATGGCGATGGACGACTGAAGCTTTTAAGCGCTGAGGAATTGATGCATGCCTTAAAAGAAAGGGTTCGCAACCCTATCATCCAAAACGTTCGAATCTCTTATCGTGCCGAGTTAACGTCCACGGCAGGGGCCATTCGACTCGTGCCGGGTTATGCCATCACTTTGGTCGACGGAGAAAAGTTCTTTGTCTCGGGTCAGGCAAATGATGAAACTACGTCTTAGATGTTTTCAAAAAGCCTCTTGACGAAGCCAAAGGAGCGATGCGTATGAACTGGGAGGGCATTAAAACAGTCCTCATCATCGCCTTTTTGTCACTGGATCTTTTACTCGGGTGGAGTTTTTGGCAAGAGATGAAAGGTGATCGAAATGACCTGGACGGACAATGGATGGAAAGTGATATGCTCAAAAGTCGTCTGGAGCGTTCCGGTGTGACGTTACCAGAATGGCGGGGTGCGTTGCCGGAATTGCGCTATTGGTCACTTCAAACACAGACGGCAACCTTATCCGGTCAAGATAACGAAAAAGGGAGAGGGAAAACGGATCCCATTGTACACAATGAAGGATATTGGAACACAATACGCCCGAATCTTTCTGTGCTAGAAGATAAAGAAAAAGCCAATCAGTGGATACCCCATTATTCATCGTATACCTTGGTGAAGAAAGAAACAGACCGTCTCCTGTACTACGAAACACAAGAAGGGTATCCTGTTTTCGATTTGACGCTGGAAATATGGACCGAAGGTGAGCGGATACGTGCTTATCGTCAATCGTACGCTGCTTTTGTTGATGGTGGCGATGCACGCGTCCTTATTTCGCCCTATGTGGCGGTTCAATCGCTGGTCGATCAGAAATTGATAGGAACAGGCGCACACATTGAATCGATCGTCCCCGGCTACCGGCTCGTACAATCAGAAGCACAAGAGCCATTTCTCGTACCTGTCTGGCGCATTGTAACCGATGGCTCTGTTTACGATGTCAATGGTTTTGTCGGGACCATCTTACAATAAAACAATGTTTTGGGTGAGAGGAGATCGTTTAGCCTATGGAATATGCTTTTATAGCAAGTGGTTCGTCAGGTAATGCCTTTTTTATTCGTAGTGGAACAACTTCATTTTTAATCGATGCGGGTGTGAGTGCACGGCGTATCGAACAAGCGCTCAAACAATACAATACGTCACCAGAACAACTCACGGGCATCTTTATAAGTCATGAGCATAAAGATCATATTCAAGGGCTTGAGGTACTCATGAAACGTTACGACCTCCCCGTTTATATGAATGAAAAAACGTATCGCGCCCTTCCAGAGAAGCTCAAACAACATTTAAGTGGAAAATGGTATGAATTCCCTACAGGTACGCGCCATCGTTTCGAGATGCTTCAGATCGAAACATTTGCTGTATCGCATGATGCGGAAGATCCGATGATGTTTCGTTTTGTGGAAGATCCGCTCGGTCAAGGCTTATCGCTTACTTTTGTGACGGATACCGGATACATATCGGATAAGATGAAAGCAGCGATGGGTGAGGCGCACGTGTATGTCATTGAAGCCAATCATGATGAGTCGATGTTACGCGTCGGATCTTATCCGTGGTATTTAAAACAACGTATTTTAAGTGATGAAGGTCACCTGTCGAATGCCGCTGCCTCCTATGTTTTAAGCGAATTACTGACGGAAAAAACATGTCGAATTCACTTGGCACATCTGAGTGAAGAAAATAATTTTCCTGACTTAGCGCGGCTCGTGGTAGAACAGACGATTCTTTCCGATCATGGGCGAGATGTTCGTTCGATGCTTCATGTGGCATCAGCCAAACAACCTACTGCTGTATTTACCCTTGAACCCAATCATATACCTGCTGGAACGCCTTCCCCGCGATAAAACGATTAGAAGACATGAAATCCGGCTACACTATGATCGATAGAAAGTATGAACGATCATAGAAAGGCGGAAGAACGTTGCAAAAAAAATATAGATGGGACGGATGGGAAGGTACGGTCAAACCTAAAAAGACTAGCACGTTTTTTGTCGCACTGTTTGGTGCTTTTATAGGTGCTGGTTTGATGATTTTTGTTTATCAATATATATTACAGGGCACAGCATGGGAGAATCATCGCTCGGATATCGTCGGGAATCAACACACCACAGGGCCCAGTGCTTCCGAACATGTTCGTCCGCCCGACGGACTTTCATCACCGACCCCGACACTGGCGGGGGTGTCGGTCAGCGATGTCGTTGCGCGCGTCGCCGATGGCATCGTAGGTGTGATCAATCTATCTTCTGCTGAAGATTTTTGGTCGCGAACGGGTACGGCCGTCATTCAAGGGAGTGGCTCAGGCATCATTTTTAAAGATACAGGAAACGCCTTGTGGATTGCGACCAACCATCATGTGATCGAAGGTGCTCAGGCGGTGGACATACTTTTGGCCGACGGCGAACGTATGCGGGCACATATCTTAGGCAGTGACCGGTTAAGCGATCTAGCTGTTTTAAGCATCCCTAAACCAGACGGTCACCGCTACACGGTCTTACGCTTCGGCAACTCAGATGCCTTAAAACCTGGTGATGCGACCATTGCCATCGGTAACCCTCTAGGTCTTGATTATTTGCGAACCGTGACGGCCGGCGTTATTAGCGCCACCAATCGCTCGATTCCGCAAGACGTGAGCGGCGAGGGTGAAATTGATTGGGAACTCGACGTGTTGCAAACTGATGCCGCGATTAACCCGGGGAATAGCGGCGGGGCTTTGATCAACATGGCCGGTGAGGTGATTGGCGTTGCAAGCGCAAAAATTTCAGAAGTTGGTGTGGAAGGCATTGGTTTTGCCATCCCCAGCAACACGGCTTATCCAGTACTGGAGAAACTTGCACAGACAGGGCGGATTGAACGGGCATATATGGGTTTAACCCCAAAGGATTTAACGGCGTTTGCCTCCGAACACAAAGATGGGACGTTTTTGTTACCGACAAATGTTGATACCGGCGTAGTCGTCATCGGCATTGAAAGCGGTGGTCCAGCCGCACGCGCCGGACTTCAGGAGATGGACGTGATCGTTCAACTGGATGATGCGGTGGTTCCGACGTCTGCAGCGCTACGTAAGTATTTATATGCGCACAAACAACCGGGGGATATGGTGCGTGTAACGTTTTATCGCGATGGAAGGAAAGAAGAGAGACTGGTCAAATTAGGAAAAATG
Organism: Candidatus Carbonibacillus sp.; assembly: GCA_034007185.1. Taxonomy (GTDB): domain Bacteria; phylum Bacillota; class Bacilli; order Thermicanales; family DSM-22653; genus Carbonibacillus. The sequence continues at coordinate 3,671 of JAVERJ010000038.1, forward strand.
CCGTAAGATAAAACGTGGGGAGTGGTGCGATGTATGTATGTTGCCTAGAACACCTCGAACAGGCGCTGGATCAGTTTGTCGATGAATATGAGCAACCGCCCGACGTTTATCGTCTCGATGAAGTATCGTTTACAGCTTGGACGAATCCGGCACGCTGTGATTTTTGTGATCAGCCCCCGGTATATCTGGTTGTTTAAGCCATCCCATCATTGTTGACGAGGTTAAACACACCATGATGCGTCATACGCTCATCGTTGTAGGAAAAATACGTGCGCAATACTTACACAGCGGTATTGAAGATTATTTAAAACGGATGCGCCCTTATGCTCATGTGACCATCATTGAGGTCAAAGAAGAAAAGGCGCCTGATGGTCTAAACGCTTCGGAAGAAGAGAAAATTAAACACATAGAAACAGAACGATTGATCGAACGCACGCCCCAAGATAGCATCGTCATCGCGCTCGATCCACGTGGAAAGTCTTACACATCAGAGATGTGGGGGACGATGGTGCAAAACTGGATGAACACTGGACGAACGCACGTCAGTTGGTTGATTGGAGGAAGTCTTGGTCTCGCCGATGATGTGTTACCAAACCATGTCGAACGATGGTCGCTTTCTTCGCTGACCTTTACCCATGGTCTAGCGCGTTTGATTGTACTCGAGCAGTTATATCGCGCTTATAAGATCATACGGGGAGAACCTTATCATAAATGAGGGGAGGAGAAAAAGTCATGGCACTGAACAAAGATGTTTTTACAGAAGCGGTCCAAGCACGCATCAAACTTTGGCAACAATCTTTAAAAACGTACGATCCAGAGCTGTTCAATGAAATACGTTCGGCCAGTGATGAAGCATTGCTGGATCGATTTTATCGTTATCTTAGTTTCGGCACGGGCGGGATGCGCGGAGAACTCGGGGCTGGAACCAACCGTATGAATCGATGGATGGTGCGGCGTACGACCAAAGCCTTGGCACGTTATTTAAAAGAAATCGTCTCTGAAACAGATTCAAAAAAACGAGGCGCTGTCATCGCTTATGATTCACGACGCATGTCGCGGACGTTTGCCGAAGAAGCGGCAGGGGTGCTGACGTCCGAGGGCATACCCGTTTATTTATTTAAAGAAGTGACCCCAACACCGGAGCTTTCCTTTGCTGTGCGCACGCTTCAGGCTCAAGCTGGGATCGTTATCACAGCCAGTCACAATCCGCCACAATATAATGGTTATAAAGTATACGGTCCAGATGGTGGTCAGATCACTCTGCACACGGCTGATCAACTTTCACGCTTTATGGAAGCCATAGAAGACCCATTTGACATTCCGATACTGGATAGCGCAAGTGCTGAACGTGCCGGTCTTTTACAATGGATTGGAGAAGCGGTGGAAAGAGCATATATTCAAGCGATATTGACCATTCTTCCCTCCGCCCTGTCTCAAGGTGTTGAACCGATGGATAAGAATTTGGCTTATGCTCAACGATCCAACGAACCATCCTCGATTAAAATCGCCTACAGTCCATTGCACGGTGCAGGTGGGCGTCCGGTGATGGCGGCCCTTCAGGCGGCCGGTTTTCATGATATTGAGATTGTAACAGAACAGTTTCAACCAGATGGAAACTTTCCTACTGTGCGTGTTCCCAATCCAGAAGAGGTCGAGGCTATGGAAAAAGTTCTCGCCCTTGCTGAACGGACGGGGGCAGATATAGCCATGGCTACCGATCCGGATACGGATCGGTTAGGTGTATTTATAAAAGTGCGAAACGGATCGTACAGACGTTTAAATGGGAATGAACTCGGCGCCCTCTTTGTGCATTATCTTTTATCCGAACGCAAGATGAAAGGCGCTTTATCAGACAAAGACGCGATCATCAAAACAATTGTAACCTCTGAACTTGGACGTCGTATTGCTGAAGACTATGGGGTCGCCTGTTTTGATGTGTTAACCGGCTTTAAATTTATTGGTGAGATGATAAATGAATTTGAGCGTCGTGGCACCCATCGCTTTTTATTCGGCTATGAAGAAAGTTATGGGTATTTAGCGGGTGATTTTGTCCGTGATAAAGATGCTGTGCAGGCGGCGGTCTTAGCAGCGGCGATGACGTCTCATTATAAAGAACGAGGTAAAACGCTTGCGGATGTATTGCAAGAATTGTATGAAGCGTATGGAGCGCATGTTGAACGGCTTTATGCTTTTGAACTGAAGGGCTTAGAAGGTGCAAAGCAAATTGAGCGCATGATGAAAAATCTACGCCAAGATCTTCCGCGCAACCTCGATACCTATGCTGTGGTGGTACAGGAAGATTACTTAGAGGGTATGGGCATACGACTTTCCGAAACAGGAGATGTTCTCGAACAGTACGCGCTTTCTCTCCCGCGTTCCGATGTCATCAAGCTTATGTTGAACGATCGTTCCTGGGTCGCGGTGCGCCCGAGTGGAACTGAGCCTAAAGTTAAACTTTATACAGGGGCAGTTGCCAAAACATATGAAGAAGCCGAACAAAAGGCTGAGCGCCTCGAGCATGCCATGCGCGTACTTCTAGAGACAAAAGCAGCCATCGATCATTAATGTGTTTGTATCGAACGTCTAAGCGCGCTTTGGTATTGGGCGTTGTTGCTTTTTGTCATAAAGCGTTACGTACAGCTCGCGGTCGATAGGCACAGGTGGGTTCAGCCGCTAAGACATCTCCTGTTACCGCATAAGCGCGTGCACGTGAGCCTCCGCATAATCTGCGGAATTCACACACGCTGCATTTTCCGTGAAAGCGGTCTGGATCACGTAAGGCTTGAAACAGAGGATGATGACGATACACATCCGATAGTTTATCGTTCCGCACATTTCCCGTCGACAACGGTAAAAAACCACTTGGATAAATATCACCGCGGTGAGAGATAAAAATCGTCCCATTGCCATCCCGTGTACGGGGCATTCGACCGAGAGGAAGAATGCTTTTTTCTATCATCGAATAAAGCGTGTAGAGCGTTTCTCCGCGTTCTTGGGTTCGAGCCATCAATTGAAACCGGCGATAATGGGGAGCTTCTGTTGTTTTTATGATAAACGGGACTTTTTTTTCTAAAGCATACAAACGAGAAAAAACGTCTTCTGTCTCTTCGGCGTTTAACATCAATGTTTGACTGGCTCGACCGGTTGGGACAAGAAAAAATAAGCTCCAGACTTGAATGTCCTGACGAATCAAAAGCTCTGCGATCGCTTCGAGCATATGAACATTGTACCGCGAGACTGTCGTATTGATTTGCACAGTTGCCCCCAGCGTACGCATCGTCTGTAATGCTTTTAGCGTGCGAGCAAATGAACCTGGCGTCCCCCGAAAGTGATCATGCGCTTTTGCGTCACTGGCATCGAGGCTTAAAGCAAAGCTTTTGACACCACTGGCCATGGCTTCACGTATGGCTTGAGGTGTCAACTTTGGTGTCGCACTCGGGGTAAGAGCAACCGATAAACCCAACGCTTTGGCGTAGGCGATCAGTCTAAAAATATCTGCGCGCATGAGCGGATCGCCTCCGCTTAAAATGAGAAGCGGTCGATCAAGTTCGGCGATCTCTCTCAGCAGCGCATACCCTTCTTCTTCCGTAAGTTCTTGAGGATGAGGATAAAATTGTGCGCTGGCCCGACAGTGTTTACACTGTAATAAACATGCCTGGGTGACTTCCCAAAAAACGAGTAAGGGAGCACGTGAAAAATCTCGAGGCGAACGCTGGATTTCGCTCATATGGAACCACCCTCTTTTATGGTATGGGATCAAACCAATACGCTTACGCTTTTCAGTATAACGAAAAGATACAAAAAATAGGGTGAAACCCTTATGACAAAGTCCATAACAGTTCGTGACAAAACACTATGGATTGTGTAACAACGCAACATAAAAACCCGCTCCATTTGGAGCGGGTTACTGACATACATAAAGGATGATCCGTATGATTTATGCTCTCATGTGTTCGTTCAATCGTTGTTAAAACGATTAAAGGCGAACGACGTTTTCGGCCTGAGGACCACGATTTCCTTGTACAATGTCGAATTGAACTTTTTCGCCTTCTTCAAGTGTACGGAAACCGTCCCCTTGAATGGCGCTGAAGTGGACAAATACGTCGTTGCCACCTTCCACTTCAATAAACCCATAACCTTTTTCTGCGTTAAACCACTTAACTCTACCTGTTGTTGCCATACAACAAAACGCCTCCACTCATTTGGTCGATCCATTACAAGCACCTGTCTTGAACGGTCACCTCATTATAACACGCTCATTAAAAAAAGCAAGAATGAAGCGTGCATCTTTAGGATACCCTTTGCGCGCGCATTTATTCCTTCATAGAATTGTCCTCTATTTAAAAACATATTATAATAAAAGCAAAGCAAAGAAAACGCTATCTGTATGATAATAAAAAGCAATGCTCAAGATACTGTATAGCGAGATATGATGGGAAATGTCTATCAAATGAGGACATAACGTTTAAGGAGGGAAGACGGATGCGCTTTGAAGAAACCTTGCAACGCGCGTTAGACGAGCTTAAAAACATGGGTCTATATAATGAAATCGATGTTTTAGATTCACCCAATGGTCCTGTGATTCATGTGGCTGGACGTGAGGTCATCAATTTGTCCTCGAATAATTATCTCGGTTTGGCGACGGATCCTGAGCTCAAAAAACAGGCGATCGAAGCGATACAGACGTATGGGGTAGGAAGCGGTGCGGTGCGAACGATCAATGGAACGCTCATGCTTCACGTTGCATTGGAAAAAGCTTTAGCAACGTTCAAAGGAACAGAGGCGGCGATATTGTTTCAATCAGGGTTTAATGCCAACATTGCGACGATTCCCCAGATCGTCGGTGAAGGCGATATCATTTTATCAGATGAACTCAACCATGCCTCGATCATTGATGGCTGTCGATTATCGCGGGCACGCGTTTTGCGTTATCGGCATAGCGATATGAAAGATCTACAGGAGATGGCAGAAAAAGCGCGACGTGAACACCCTCAGGCGCGTATTGTGGTCATCACGGACGGTGTGTTTTCCATGGATGGGGATATCGCACGGTTACCGGAAATCGTTGAGATTAAAAAACGATATGATCTGGTCTTGTATGTTGATGATGCCCATGGATCCGGTGTGCTTGGTCAAGGTCGGGGTACTGCCAAACATTTTAACTTAAGTCAAGACGTCGACATTCAAATCGGCACACTTTCTAAGGCGATCGGTGTGATCGGTGGATATGTTGCAGGGTCCCAGGCGCTCATTGATTGGCTAAAAGTCCGTGCACGTCCGTTCCTCTTTTCAACAGCACCAACACCAGCCGATACGGCTGCCATATTAGCCGCTGTTAAAAAGCTTCAGCAGTCGGAAGATCTGGTTGAAACGTTATGGGCACGCGCACGTTATTTTCAAAATGGATTGCGATCCCTCGGTTTTAATATCGGCAAGACGGAAACACCGATTACACCTGTGATCATCGGAGACGAAAAGACAGCACAGACGTTTACGCGTGCCCTTTTCGATGAAGGCGTGTATGCCAAGGCCATCGTATACCCGACCGTACCGCGTGGTGTGGCACGTGTTCGCAATATGCCAACAGCCGCCCATACCGAGGCAATGCTCGACCAAGCCTTGGATGTCTATGCGCGCATCGGTCGTCGTTTTGGGTTGATCGCCTAAAAAAACGCTTAGAAGCGTAAACAAAGAAAGAGGGACAGGTTATGAAAAAAATACTTGTAACGGGTGCACTTGGACAAATCGGTTCCGAGCTCGTTCCAGCACTGCGGGCACGTTATGGAAAAGATCGCGTGCTGGCTACGGATCTTCGATCGCCTCATGAAGATGTGCATGATGGACCGTATGCTATATTAAATGTGACGGAAGCCAAAGACTGGGAACGTATCTTATCGAAAGAGCGGTTTGATACCATCATTCACCTTGCCGCCATTTTATCCGCCCGTGGTGAAAGCGATCCTTGGCATACATGGCATATCAATATGAGCGGAACGATGCATGCGCTGGAAGCGGCACGAACGTACGGTATGAAACTATTTGCTCCGAGTTCCATTGCTGTATTCGGACCGGATACGCCCAAGACGAAGACGCCGTCATATACGGTGACGCGCCCGCAGACGATGTACGGCGTGAGTAAAGTGACGATGGAACTTTTGTTTGACTATTATTATTTAAAGTACGGGGTCGATACACGCAGCTTGCGTTTCCCGGGTATTATCTCATACAAGACGCCACCCGGCGGAGGAACGACGGATTATGCGGTGGAGATGATACGAGATGCCGTTTTAAAAGGGCGTTATACTTCTTTTGTCGGACCTGAGACACAGTTGGATTTTATGTATATGCCGGATGCCATCGAAGCCATCATCACCTTACTGGAAGCGGATGGCACGCGACTTAAACACCGAAACGCGTACAATGTAACGGCCATGCACTTTACACCGGAAGCGTTGGGTATGGAAATTAGACGCCATCTCCCCGAGTTTTCTTGGGATTATGCCATCGATCCACTGCGTCAAGCGATCGCTGATAGTTGGCCCGATGCCATCGATCCTCATGATGCCATTCATGAATGGCAATTTAAACCTTTGTATGACCTTTCTTTGATGGTCGAAGATATGATTCGTGCACTTCAGCTTGCTCAACCTCATGAGATGCATGCGTCAAACTGATCTCCCCGGTGGTGGCGGTGCGATTGTTTTTTAAAAGGTGCTTGTTTTTGATCGTTTCTTGACGCTTCGACCTGTTCTTCACGGGTCGTTTTTTTTTGTACTTAGTGGTAAGATAAGGACAGTGAGTGACCATAGCAAGAGGTGAAGGGATTGTTAAAAAACGATATTTTTTTGCGAGCTGCACGTGGGGAGCCGGTGCCATATACACCGGTCTGGTATATGCGCCAAGCCGGGCGAAGCGATCCCGAATATCGGGCGATTAAAGAAAAATATACGCTCTTGGAACTGACACGAAACAGTGAGCTCGCTGCATATGTCACCCGTTTGCCTGTACAAAAGTTAGGGGTCGATGCGGCCATTCTTTATTCCGATATTATGAATCCGTTGGCCGGATTAGGGGTTGCTTTTGATATAAAAGAAGGTGTCGGTCCGATCGTCCATCATCCGATTCGTACGGAAGTCGATGTTTTGGCTTTGGGTACGTTTGATTTGGAACCGCTTGCTAGCGTTTTAGAGACGATCAAACTTTTAAAACAGTCGCTTACGGTTCCTTTGATCGGATTCGCTGGGGCACCTTTTACGTTAGCGAGTTACCTCATTGAAGGACGACCCAGCCGAACGTATCGGCAAACCAAACGGTTTATGTTACAACAGCCTGAAAGTTGGCATCGTTTGATGGAACGGTTGAGTGAGATGGCCTCTCAATATTTACGTGCACAAGTTCAAGCCGGTGCGTCTGCTGTACAGTTGTTTGACAGTTGGGTTGGCCAACTTTCACCTGTTGATTTTCGACATTATGTTTTTCCGTATGTCGAACGTATTTTTTTAGCATTAAAGGATACAGATGCCATTAAAATATATTTCCCGGGCGTCTCATCCGGTGAGCTTTTGCCAGAGCTAAGGATGCTCCCTGTAGAGGTCTTGGGGATTGATTGGCGTGTACCGCTTGACCGTGCCCGTGAGCGCATAGAAAATGCCTTTGTCTTGCAAGGAAACTTTGATCCACTCTGGCTGGAAGCACCGCGCGATGTTCAAGAAGTGTATGCGCGGACGATCTTAGAGGAAGGCTTAAAAGGAAAAGGCCATATTTTTAATCTCGGTCACGGTGTTTATCCAGAAGCGGATATCGATACGCTCCGTTCGCTTACAGAGTATGTGCATCGCGTTTCAAGTGAACTGAGGAAAGAATCAACTGGACCTATGGACGTATAAACAAAAGGTCAAAAGATGGATGGTGAGATCATGGAACGAAATGAAAACAAAGATAAGATTGGTATCCTCGTCATGTCGTATGGGACGCCGTCTTCTATGGATGATATAGAACGTTACTATACGCATATTCGTCGCGGGCGGCGGCCAAGCGATGCAGAACTGGATGATCTTACGCGCCGTTATGCAGCCATCGGCGGTACGTTTCCATTACGAGACAATACTGAAAAACAAGTTGCGGCGTTAAAAACGTTTCTAGAGAGACGTTATCCAGGACGTTTGGATGTGCGTGAAGGCTTAAAACATGCCGAACCATTCATAGAAGATACGGTGCGTGATTTTTATCAAGCAGGGATCAAACGCCTCGCTGGGATTGTGCTTGCACCGCATTACAGTACGATGAGCGTTGGATCGTATGTGGCGCGAGCGCAAGAAGAAGCACAAAAATATGGTATCGATTCTGTATTTGTCCGTTCTTATCATGATCATCCGCTATTAATCCAAACCCTTGCTGAACGCGTTCAAGAAGGATTGCGAGCGTTGTTAGAAGCTCATGATAAAGCCAAAGTAAAAGTGCTCTTTTCCGCGCACTCTTTACCCAAACGGATTCTCAATGAGAACGATCCATATGTCGATGAACTGATGTTCACTAGCCGTCTGGTAGCTGAGGCAGCCGGTGTTGAAGATTGGTCATTTGTCTGGCAAAGTGCAGGTGGCACGCATGAGCCATGGCTTGGTCCAGATATTTTAGAGGTGCTTCCCGTCCTAAAAGATGAAGGATATACGGCCGTTCTTGTTGCACCTGTTGGTTTTGTCAGTGAGCATTTGGAAGTTCTGTATGATCTAGATCAAGAAGCGCGCCTGCAAGGAGAAACGATAGGGCTTGACGTTCGCCGTATTCGTATGTTAGGAACAGATCCTCGTTTTATCGAGACGCTTGCCGATAAACTCGAAGAAGTTTTAAGACCTTGGCTTTAGGAAGAAGGATGAGGCAGTGCAATACGATTCAGTGATCATAGGGGGCGGGCTGGCTGGATTAGCGGCCGCCTTTTGGTTAACGGAAAGGGCGAAGGAGGCTAAAGAGCTTCCTTCCTCCCTTCGT
>JAVERJ010000039.1:0-12378 GCA_034007185.1 Candidatus Carbonibacillus sp.
TCTGTCCGGATGTGATTTAAAGCTTGAGGATCGATGGTCAACCCCACAATGCGCGATGGTGGTATTTTAAACAGTTCCTCCGGCGGGCGCACTTCGGGTACAAGGGGAACGTTAGCAACTTTAAGCCGGCGATGGGCAAGATACATGGAAAGGGGTGTTTTCGACGTGCGCGATACCCCGACCAACACAATATCCGCCCGTAAAATGCCCCGAGCATCTTTGCCATCATCATATTTAACGGCAAATTCTACCGCTTCGACCTTTTTAAAATAATCTTCATCGAGTTTATGAACAAGACCCGGTTTATTCTTCGGTGCTTGAGAAAGACGCTCCCCGATCCGTTCGATCAGCGGCGTCATAAGATCGAAAACAGAAAGCCCCATCCCCTGCGCTTTTTCCAAAAGATACGTACGCAACTCCGGTATGACCAAAGTAAAAACGATCAAGGCGTTAACTTCCTGTGCCGCTTCTAACACTTCATCAATCGTACTCGTATCATCGATAAACGGAATGCGCCGAATGTCTACGTGATCATAGTCAAATTGACTGACGGCTGCCCGCACAACGTATTCCGCTGTCTCACCCAATGAATCCGAAAGTACAAAGACATACGTTTTTTTGTGTGATTCGATCGTACACCCCTCCTTGAGCGTTGTGAGAACTTAGGAACAGCTTCCAACCTATCCTCGTCTCCTCAAAACGTTAATCTTTATAAGCCATCGTCAAATAAATCTTCTTTGCCCAGAGCAATAAATGCCCGCGTCACCGTCGTCTTCGTAAAACGCCCGACAACTTCAAAATGAAAACGACCTGTATCTCTAGGGACAACAACAGGCAGTGAATCCACTTGATATTCCAATAATTTTTGCGCTGCTTCAAACAATGTTTCTTCAGGCCTGACGGTTACAATATTCGGCATCCGTGTCATGATGATGCCCACGGGAATATCCTCTAAATTTTTATTGCCGAGCACAGCACGCAAAAGATCTTTGCGTGAAACAACCCCACTCAATAATCGATCTTTGCCGATAATGTAAAGTGTACCGACATCTTCTAAAAATAATGTAACGATCGCCTCTTGCACACTTTTATGTTCTTCAACAACGATCGGTGGCGCTTTGAACATTTGAACGGTCATCTGTTTGAGACGATTTTGCCAGACTGATTGACTACGATCTCCGGCATAAAAATATCCGACGCGCGGACGCGCTTCTAAAAAACCGGACATTGTCAAGATGGCCAGATCAGGTCTTAAGGTCGCTCGAGTCAGCCCCAGTATCTCAGCGATTCTATCCCCGGTAATCGGACCATTCTGTTTGACGATTTCTAAAATCCGTCTTTGACGTGCGTTAAGCTCGATCGATATCACCTCGATATTGTGTTATACTACTTTTTTAATTTCTCGTATATGGTATATACTAATACGTTGACTCTGTGATTGCAAGCATAAAAAAAGCCCTCAGCCGCTACGATTGAAGCGACTGAGGAATATTTTATACACGCTTTGTGACAAATCTATGTCTTATATTTTAGACGGTGTGAACGTCGAACCTTGTACAGAAGGTACATCGTTTTTTGCATACTGTTCTTGTTGAGGCTGTTTAGGCGCTTCTCCCGGTTGCGTCGATTCTGGTCGCGCTCGACGGATAAAAAAGCTAAAAAACAGTGCCGCGGCAGCAATTACCGTCGCCCAAATAAAAGCATCATTGATACCAGCAATCACTGCCTCTTTTTGTACTGTTCCCCATAGAAGCGTTTGAGCCACCGGTTGAGCCAAAGACTCAGGCAGACCTGCCGAAAGCGATATAGAATGTGTGAGTTTATTAAATTGCTCCATCACCAAAGGATCGGTCGTCGAAACGGAAGCAATCATTTGGTCAACATGAACCGTGGTCCGGTTGGTCATCACCGTCACAAGTAAAGCCGTGCCGAGTGAACCGGCCACCTGCCTGACGGTATTGGCCATCGCTGTCCCATGCGGATTGAGCGCACGCGGCAACTGATTGAGCCCCTCCGTCATCACCGTCATCATCATAAGCGACATACCAAACATACGAATGGTATAAAGGAGCATAATCGAGCCGTACGATGTCCCATCACTGAGCCGGGTAAATTCCCAAGTCGTATAGACGGTGATGAGAAGGCCTATGATCGCCAACGGTCGAGCGCCGATTCGATCAAAGAGGGCACCAGCGATCGGCGACATCACACCCATGACCAAGGCACCGGGCAATAACAATAATCCCGCTTGAATCGGTGAAAAACCGCGGATATTTTGCAAGTAAATGGGCAAGATGACCATGGCCGAAAACATCGCCATCGTAACCAAGGCACTTACGAGTGACGTCATCGTAAAAATGTTATAACGAAAAACACGCATCTCTAAAATAGGATTCGGTACACGTAAAGAGTGAAGCACAAACCAAATCAGTGCGACCAACCCGACAGCAATTGTCCCTCGAACTTCTCCACTTCCCCAACCTAGGCTCCCCGCACGACTTAAACCGTATAAAAGTGCGCCAAAACCGATGACTGAAAGAAACGTCCCCAACACATCCAGCTTGGGGCGGGTCAGCGCTAAAACATTTTTCAACCAGAAAATGGCAAGAATGACGGAGATCAGCGCAAAGGGTAACGAAATGTAGAAAAGTATCCGCCAAGAATAATTCTCAACAATCCATCCCGAAAGCGTTGGTCCGACGGCTGGCGCAAAAATCATGGTAAGACCCATGACACCCATGGCTTTCCCGCGCGACTGCGGTGGGAAAATGGCTAAAAAGACATTCATCATCAAAGGCATAATAATCCCTGCACCAATCGCCTGAACCAGTCGACCGGTTAAAAGCAACGCAAAACTCGGCGCAAGTGCACTGATGAGTGAGCCAACTCCGAACGAGCCCATCGCAAAAAGAAAAAGGTCGCGTGATGAAAAAGTCTGAACGAGATACGCACTAATCGGAACGAGCACGCCGTTGATGAGCATATACCCCGTAATCAGCCACTGAATCGTATCGGCTGAGACGTTAAATTCGTTCATCATATGCGGAAGTGCCACATTCATCAACGTCTGATTTAAAATGGTGACAAAGGCGCCGAGTAAAAAAACAGTCATGACACGCACTGGTCGAACATCTGCGCTCGTATTACCCGATACTGATTCAGTCAACGGCGGTCTTGAAGACGATTCATCGACAGCCTCATCCGACGTTTCTACGAGACTCTCTACGGGTGCATCCGCGAGGATCGGTCGTCGTTGAAGCTCTGGACGTTCTGCTTGTGGTTCAGAGGAAGGCTTAAGTCGTACCGCCTCGCCACGAACTTTCTGATCTAAGGTCTTAGGACGTGAAGCCGTTTTTCCTTTCCAAATCAGACCTACATTCATGATGACAAGGAGCAAAACGGCTCCAATACCATACGCGATGAACCAAGTCACAACCGTTTTACCCCCTTTCAAAACGCCTATCTTACTTATGAATGCGCACAGTGACATTCAGGCCCGGAACGAGCCCAACACCTTTATAGCTGTCAAGATCAATATGCACAGGGATGACCTGCACGACTTTTGTATAGTTTCCGGTCGTATTGTTTTGAGGAAGGAGTGAAAACGTATTGGCTGTATACAACCCAATGCGGCTAACACGCCCCGTCAGCTTCGATTCAGGAAAAGCATCGACCATCACATCAACGTCCGCCCCGACTTTGACATTTTGTAGATCGGTTTCTTTGACATTCGCTGTCACCCAAAGATGATCGAGATCAAAGGCTTGTGCTAAAGGCATCCCCGAACCGACATACGTACCGACCACGGCCGAACTCGTCACAACGGTGCCCCGTGTCGGCATCGTGATATCGACCGTCATCGTGGCATTGGGCGATGCATTGTTTCCCGCCGCACCCGCTTGAGCCGCAGGCATATTGGAACTGGCGGCAACCGGTACTTCAACTTTCCCTAAAACCGCTCCAGCATCATAACTTTGACCGATTTTTGCATCCCAAGCCACAAGTTTCCCGGAAACAGGTGCAGCGATGGGAATGGCCTGACCGTTAACATGCGCATTATCAACAGTTAAATAACGTTCATTGTTGCTCACCCACGCATAAATACTGATACCACCCGCCACGAGTACGATGAGCACAAGGATATTAAGGATAAACATACGTCGCATATTCATGATTGATCCCCCACTGTCTCTTCAAGTTTACTTAATATTTTGCGAAGAATGCGATTGAACGTTTGAAGTTCCGCATCGTCAATCTCTGCCAGCAGCGATCGAATGTGGTGCATCCGTTTATGTTCCACGCTTTTTTGGACGGCTCTTCCTTCTTCGGTCATCGAGAGCAGGACAACACGTCGATCGGTTGGTTGACGCTCACGCCGGATCAAACCCTTCTTTTCGAGACGATCCGCCCAGTTTGTAATATAACTGGCCGATACCCCAAAATGCCGAGCCAAATCCGTAACCGGTATACCACTTTCACCTTCTAAATGCTTTAAAAAAATGAAGTCCGTCATCGTGAGCTGCCCATCAATCTGCCCTAACGTATGCTTCGTATAGCGCGATATTTGGCGCATGTTCTGAAAAAGCGCTTCGATTTCGGCATTTCGATCAGGCACATCCCCACCCCCTTGACCAAGTAAATATTTAACTACATGAACTATCATCGCAACACCGTTTATTATACACTTTTTAACGACCGTGCCAAGATGAAAATTTTACATTATTTTCATAGGTCACGCATGGCTACAGACAATCAAAACATAAAACAACCGTCTTATGCCACTAATCTCCTAAAACAATCGCCTCAAAGTCGGCAAAGCTGTAGGCAAAAAAAGCAATGAGGTTTAAAAGCGTAAGACGCGCTTCACGCAAGGCACGGTCTTCACTCATCACGAGAATCGCATCAAAAAATTGTTCGATCGGCTGTACAAGATGCTCTAACGCAGAAAGTGCCACTTGAGAAGCTTGTTCAAAGGTCTCGGTGAAGACGAGATGATCGTCCGAGTGGGTTGCCTGTCGTTTTATGTGACCAAAAAGATAACGGATCAGACGTTCGTCGTGAAAAAGGCTTTTAACAGCTTGTAGGAGTCTTTTCTCTTGTGGTTCTTGAAGGAGCGATGCTTCTAAGTCAACTTCCTCCCAACGTATCAGGCTTAGATCGTTTTGAAGCGCAACATGACGTATGATCGCTGACATCCAATCCTCATTGTGCTCCGTGTTTTGATATTTTTTAAACGGTGCATGATCAAGTTTTTTCCCTAGACGCATGCTGCGGATAAGTGCTTGAACGAGCTGACGATAACGGATGGGTGCAGTTTTTAAAAGCGTATGAAGGGCTTTTCCTCGAGCGATCATCTCAAAAACCGTGAGCGTCGGACGATAGACGAGGGCTTGAGCGATGTCATGCGGCAAACCTTTTTGTTCAAGATGGCTCATTAAGCGTGGTACGGTAAAGGTCCATAATGTGTCTAAGACGTCTTCAAGCGGCAGCAGATCTGCTTCTTTTTGTTGTTGCGCTAACGTGTTATATGCATGTGTCCATACTTCCGCCAACGATAATGGGATTTGGTATCGATCTAGCATTTGAATCACACCATTTAAAGCGCGGCGGAGGGCATAAGGGTCTTCTGAACCACTGGGAACTTCGTCAATCGCAAAAAAACTGACCAAAGTGTCGATTTTATCGATCAAGGCAAGGAACGCACCGAGTTGTGAAGCAGGAAGTGGACCTTCCATGCCACGTGGATACGTATGTTCACGCACAGCTGCAGCGACTTCCGGTTCTTCCCCCAACAAACGTGCATATACTTCGCCCATCGTTCCTTCAAGTTCCGGGAATTCATAGACCATATGCGTCACAAGGTCAAATTTAGCAATGGATGCAGCTCGTTGTAACTTCTTTTGAAAATGTGTATCCATGCCGAGACGATCAGCAAACAGATCGGCCAGTCGGACCAGACGTCTGGTTTTATCCAACATGGAGCCCAAACGGGCATGAAATGTCAGCGAATCAAGCTTGGTAACATATTCGTCGACTGAGCCCTTTAAGTCTTCTTCATAAAAAAAGCGCGCATCGGCCAGACGTGCACTGAGTACTTTTTCATTGCCGCGTACAACCGTCGCCAAATGATGGCTATCCCCATTGCGCACGCCAACAAAGAATGGAAGGAGCGCACCTGATGCATCTTCAACATAAAAATACCGTTGATGCATTTTCATGGTCAACATAAGCACTTCGCGCGGGAGCTGAAGATATTGTTCGTCAAATGTTCCCCAAAAAGCCGTTGGCCATTCAACAAGATCGGTCACTTCTTCTAAAAGATCGGGATCGATCGGTACGTGGGCCTCGTGCAGGCGCGAGAGATCTTCGATTTGTTGGATGATGGTCGCCTTACGAAGGTCTCGATCGACAAGGACGAACTGATCGCGAAGCGCCGTTTCATAGTCACGGGCATGCGATAAAACGATCTTTTCACCTAAAAAACGATGACCATAACTTATTCGAGAAGCCTCAAGTCCAGCAAAACGAATCGGCAAAACGGTATCGTCTAAAAGTGAGACAAGCCAACGAATCGGACGAATGAAGCGGGTTTTGTCCGTCCCCCAGCGCATAGCCTTCGGGAAAGTGAGCGAAGCGATCACAGCTTCAGGCATGCTTAAAAGCACCGTCTCTACCGGTTGACCGGTCGAATGACGCTCGCCAGTTAAGACGGCATCTTCCCCCTCGCCTTCAAAATAAAGTGTATCCAAGTCTAATCCACGCGATGCTGCAAAACCTTTCGCTGCTTGCGTCCATGTGCCATCCGCGTTTAACGCCACTTTTTTGCGTGGACCACGAAGCACCTCGATGAGGTCTTCTTGTCGATCCGCAAGACCCATCACCATCACCGCCAGACGCCGCGGTGTCGAATACACTTTGACCGTCGTAAACGCAAGTCTTTGTTTGGTTAAAAAAGACGCCATCAGCATGTTTAATTCTTTTTCTTTTTCTGGTATGATGCCTGCAGGCATTTCTTCAACGCCAATCTCTAACACATATGTTCGTCCTTCTGTATGATGCATCATGCTTCCTCCTTCACACGATCGTCCATCGTCACGTTTGCAACCTTTATGATTTTAAAAGTGGAAAACCACGTTCTTCACGCGACCGTACATAGGCGCGAGCGACTTCCCGAGCGAGATGACGAACACGCCCCATCATCGACGTTCGTTCTGTAACGGAAAGTGCACCACGTGCTTCCAAAAGATTAAACGTATGTGAACATTTCAATACGTAATCATAAGCAACGAGCGGAATGCCTTGCTCAATCAAACGCTCTGCTTCTTTTTCATAAGAAGAAAAAAGCATTTTAAGCATCTCTGGATGACTGGCTTCAAACGCATACCGCGATTGCTCGACTTCATTCTGTAGAAACACTTCACCGTAAGTGACACTATCTCCAAAAATAATATCATAGACGCTTGATTGATCTTGAAGATATGTTGCCAAGCGCTCTAAACCATACGTAATTTCTACGGTCACCGGATCAGCATCCAGTCCACCGACTTGCTGGAAATACGTGAATTGTGTAATTTCCATACCATCCAACCATACTTCCCAACCTAAGCCCCAAGCGCCAAGCGTCGGTGCCGCCCAGTTGTCCTCGACAAAGCGAATGTCATGGGCGAGGGGGTCAATACCTAAAAATCTTAGACTTTCAATGTATTGCTCAACGATGTCGATGGGCGATGGCTTTATAATCACTTGAAATTGGTGATGTTGATACAGTCGATTCGGATTTTCTCCATAACGCCCGTCCGTCGGCCGACGAGACGGTTCGACATATGCCACACGCCATGGTTCGGGCCCAAGCGCACGCAAAAACGTTTGCGGATTCATGGTTCCCGCACCTTTTTCAATATCGTACGGTTCGGTGATCAGACACCCCCGCGCCCCCCAGAACGTTTTTAAACGTTGTACCATTTCTTGAAACGTTATTCCTTGCATCAGCATACCTCCTTTGTCCTCTATGCCCTTATACGCAGAGCATGAACGTCATAAAAACGTCCCTGCATCTGTCTCGTACGCATCGGACAGTCTGCAGGGACGATGATTCATCGCGGTTCCACCCTACTTGGCAGCAAAAAGCTACCCACCTCATGTTTGATCGCTCCAGGTCGCCGCATTTGTGTTCATACTAACCGGGCTTTCACCCTCCCCGGCTCGCTTTGTAGACGACACACAAACTTTACCTTTCATCGCCATATCCATTTGTACCCACAAGCTGTATGGATTGGGTTCACACGAATTCGTTCGACTCTGACGTTATTATAGCGATCTCTCGTGTCCTTGACAAGTGATAACGCATCTTGGCGACATCAGAGCATATCGGCTCAACCTTCTGCTTTCGGCGGTGCGTTGCGTGCCTTTTTCAAATCTTCGGCGATCGCCAAAAGTTCCTCACTGCTGCGCCACACGTCTTGCGTACGAAAATGTACCGGAACATGATACGAAACAAACACTTCAAGCGCTTTTAACACGCGCGCTATGTTTTCCGGCTTAAGCTGAACATGTCCTAGAAGATGCGGTGGCGTTCGGACGATTTGTTGCAAAACCCATACCAAACGCGGCGGCAAAAAAAAGATATCTTGATCCGGCGCGTGATGACTTAAGCATGATGTACAGATCATTCCACCCTCTCGAGGCGCAAAAGCCTTAAGGTCTTCTTTTTGTCCACAGCGCGTGCAATGATCCCAAGACGGACCATATCCGAGATGCGTGAGCATCACCAGTTGAAAGATCAACCATGTTACATCCGGCTGTTCGCCGCGTTCCAAACGTAACAAAGAACGTTCCACATGTTCATATAAAAAAGGATCTGGAACTTCATCTTCTGTCAACCGCAGAACCCACTCTAACATCTCCATCGTACGCCGGTTGACAAGTGGGTCATGAAGACGCGTAGTTAATAAGGCCGTCGTATCTGCTTGATCTAAACGAAAGAGGGTCCGCCCTCGGTACAGTATGTACGTACCCAAGCGTAAAAGCTGGGTATGCGCCGCGAGTCGGGAACGAACCTTTCTCGCCCCCGGTGCAATCAGTCCGATTTTCCCCGCCTCTCGCGTCAAAAGCGTCACGAGTGCATCCGACTCGCCATAGGGGAGCGTACGAAGAACGAGACCGTGTACGCGGACGATCACCAGATATCTTCCCGTCGAGTCCGAGGTAAATGATCATGATCGGATGACCATTTGTTCTTTGGCTTGAATGGTGTTAGATCCGTAAGAGATTCGCCGGCAAATTCTTCTCCAAAGGTATGAGAAGCATCAAGTGTCGGCTTCATAAGCCCTTTATAAGCCAAGTAGTAGGTCACATCTCCCGTTTGTTCAAACTTCCGCCAAGACAGTTTAGACTCACGCATGTTCCCTGTCCCTCCGGTCTATGACATATGACCATCCTCGTATGCTTAGTGTACGCACCCAACACGTCTTCATCCCCGGGACTCACTGGTAAGGTAAAACCATCCAGCACGCTACCGTTACTTTTTATCATAACGGCTCCGCCTGCAAAAAGCAATAGACCTTAGCCACTACTCTTCAAAATAGCCAAATTCTTTAAGTTGAGAAGGGCGATTGCGCCAGTCTTCTCGCACTTTCACCCACAGTTCCAGATACATGTGTACACCAAACAGTGCTTCCAACTCTTTTCGAGCGAGCATGCCAACGTCTTTAAGCATCGATCCACCGCGACCGATAACGATTTTTTTATGCGAAGCTCGTTCCACAACGATCACCGCCCGAACATACAAACGATCCTCTTCTTCGCGCATCTCTTCGACGGCCACAGCCAAAGCATGTGGCACTTCTTGTTGGAGTTTCAATAACAGTTTCTCGCGAATGATCTCTGCGATTAAAAATTTCATGGAAGCATCCGTCGTTACATGTTCTGGATAGTAAAGCGGACCTTCCGGGAGATATTTGAAAAGTACGTCCAAAAGCGCACCCAACCCCTCACCCGTCTTCGCCGATACAGGTAAATATTCCATAAACGGATACATCTGACGCAACGTGTCGATCAAGACGAGAAGCGTTTCCCGATGAACACGGTCAATTTTGTTAAGAAGGGCAATAACTGGTTTTCCGTTTTCACCCTTTGGTAAGCGTCCAATCAGTGTCTTGTCTTTATCCGTTAAACCGGCTTCTGCATCAAAGACAACAAGGACGAGATCGACGGCCGAAATGGCACTGAGTGCAGCCTTTAACATCATTTTAGAAAGGGATGTTTTGCCTTCATGAATACCCGGCGTATCCAAGAAAACGATTTGCCCTCGCTGTTCGGTTAAAATAGCCCGAATCTGATTACGCGTCGTCTGTGGTTTGGGCGTGACGATAGACACTTTCTGTCCGATGAGTGCATTGATGAGCGATGATTTACCGACATTCGGCCGTCCGATCAGGGCAACAAAACCGGATTGTTTCGTATGGTTGTCAGACGAACGAATGGTTATATTCTGCATATGCTTCACCTCCTACCGTTCCTTGTCCATTAAACCTTGTCCATCAAACGCGACCGATCGCTTCATAACCATCCTTAAGGGTTTACTTTTCGGAACCGAGATGGCGCTGAGTAAATGCACCGGGCAGGAGCGCCGAGACCGTCGTCTCTATCCACTCTCCACGCACATTACCAAGATATACAGGCATCTCCGGTGAACAAAGCTCTGCCATAACTTGACGGCAGGCACCACAAGGCGAGATCGGTTCTTCCGTATCGCCAAGGACATAAAGCGCTTGGGGGGGACTTGTACTTTCGGTTGCCCATTTAAAAAGTGCGACCCGCTCCGCACACATACCGAGCGGATATGAAGCATTTTCAACATTCGCCCCACTGTATATCTGTCCATTTTGATCAACGACCACCGCACCAACCGGAAAATGTGAATACGGGACATAGGCGCGCCGCCGCGCAGTCAAGACTTTATCATGTAGGGATCGATCCACTGCGACCTTTTTTCCAGGCAACGTATGCTGAGACATCGGAAGCCACCCTTTCCGTAAGAAATACAAAACGCTCTTGAACGGTCCCGCATTGACACCGTTTACAGCTTGACGTCAACAAAACAGCACAAGTTTTCTTAGATTCAGATCAACGATTCAGATCAACGGCGATATCCAAGCAAACCACAATCCGAACAACAAAAACCAAAAAACACTCCAGATCAAAGAAACGACAACACCGATATTGCGTCGTAAAAAAACAGCCAGAAAGATCGGTAATGCAAATGGTATCACATCCAACGGAAAAAGAAAACCGGACCAGTACAGAAACAGCAACACCACCTGAATAAGGGCCAAGAAGCCCTTACCAGGTTGAAGTGGATCCATCCATAAACCGACAAGTAATAGGATGAAACTTAAAAATAAAAAAACGATCCAAATAGACGATACCCCATGGGTTAACACTGTCTCCCGCAGCAGCGTCACCTTTTGTGTCAGCGGACGATACAATACAAAAAAACCAGTAAAAACCGCCGTCACAACTGCAAGCACAACCGCAGCAGCTGCAGCATCTTTCGCTCTTTGTGCCGCTCCAGATCGATGCTTTCCAGCATGATCGACAGCTTGTTCAATGGCTGTATTTAAAAGCTCGACACTAAACACCCAGAGGATAAGCGCCAAAATCAATAGCATACGCTCCATCGAAAGGCCGCTCCAGTACCCGGCGGCAAGTGTAAAAAAAGCGACCCAAGCATGAATGCGCATATTATATTGTTCGCGAAAAGACGTTTTTAAGCCTTGAAAAGCATATGAAAAACTTTGTATCAGTCGTTTCCAATCTTCCATCGGTTTGGATAACTCCCTTAAAAGGATCCGTCTAAAAAGATCCATCATACCTTGCCAGATGAATGCTTGTCTATCGTGTGATACCAAATGCACTCAGCAATGCTTCCTGCTTCGCAAACATCACCTTCTCGTCTTCTGGCGTCGCATGATCATAGCCGAGCAAATGATAAAATCCGTGCACCAATAAAAAGAAAAGCTCGCGCCGCTCACTGTGGCCGTACATCTTAGCCTGTTCCTTCATTCGGGGCACAGATACGGCAATGTCGCCCAGATACCCTTCTTCATCGAAAGGAAAACTTAAAACATCTGTCGTTCGCTGAACGCCACGATGCGTATGGTTTAATTCTTCCATGGCTTTATCATCTAAAAAGGCGATGCTCACTTCCGCGTTCTCATCGCCTCGCCCTTCTTCATCGAGCGCCTGACGAAACATTTGGCTTAAAAGCGCCTGATCGTCTTCACTTAAAACATGATAAGAAGCATCAAGCAGGTGTATCAAAACAGGCATCTTCCCCCCCCCTCACCGATGTGCCTTCACAAAACGTTTATCATTAGA
>JAVERJ010000040.1:0-12376 GCA_034007185.1 Candidatus Carbonibacillus sp.
CCCCCACCTCACCATCGACAAAATCATCACCGGAATGGTGGGTAGGCCCCTCACTCAGTTATACCCCAGAAAGGAGCATACTCCCCAGGAGGTCGTCTTAGAGGTGAAAAATTGGAGCGTCGACCATCCGGAAATTCCAGACAAGAAACTGATCGATCATGTCAGCTTTACGGCGAGAAAAGGGGAAATTCTAGGGATTGCTGGCCTCGTGGGATCCGGAAGAACGGAACTGATGATGAGTTTGATCGGAGCGTACGGGAACCATAGATCGGGGGAAATGTGGATCGAGGGTGAGCGCCATTTTTTTAATCATCCAAGAGAGGCGATCAAGAAGGGGCTATGTTATCTTTCTGAAGATCGAAAGAAGAATGGGCTTGTTCTCATGATGGAGATTAAGGAAAATATTACATTAGCCGGATTGGAAAGCATTCGTAAAGGAATTGGTATCGACGCCAATAAAGAAATCGGTGTTGCGAATCATTATGTGAAGGCTTTGCAAATCAAAACGCCTTCCATCGAACAGAAGGTGATGAATTTAAGCGGAGGAAATCAACAAAAGGTTGCAATTGCCAAATGGTTGTTAGTAAATCCTAAAATCCTTATTTTGGATGAGCCGACCCGTGGAATCGATGTAGGAGCCAAATATGAGATCTATAATATTATGAACGATCTTGTGGATCAAGGGGTCTCAATCATCATGATATCGTCGGAACTTCCCGAGATTTTGGGCATGAGTGATCGGATTTTGGTATTTCACGAGGGGAAGATGACTGCTGAATTGGATTGGAAGGAAGCAAATCAAGAAAAAGTAATGATGGCCGCTACAGGCGTTCATATGGCACTTTCGCAATAGATCGCAGGAGGGAACCAGAATGAATATCAATATAGAAAAGCAAAAAACGGGAATTACCTTCGAGATGATACGATTATCTATAAGGAATCATATCCGTCAATACACAATGTTTATCGCTTTAATCGGCATTATGATCATCTTTTCGATCATGAATGAAGCCTTTTTGACGCCCAGGAATCTATCTACGCTATTCCTGCAAACTGCTCACATCGCGATCTTAGCCAGCGGTGTCGTGTTGGTGATTGTCGCCGGACATATTGACTTATCGATTGGGGCGGTGGTAGGATTCACGGGAGCCGTTGCGGCCATTTTACAAGCCCATTACGGTTTTGATGTAATCAGCGCGATCCTGATCACGCTCTTCATCGGCGCACTCATTGGACTTTGGCAAGGGTATTGGGTAGCATACAGAGAAGTTCCGGCTTTCATCGTTACTTTGGCAGGAATGATGATTTTTAATGGGCTATTGTTGGGGATCACTAAGGGAGAGACGATCGCAACCAATAGCACTTTTAATAAAATTGGTCAAGGTTATATTCCCACCCTTTTTTTCACCAACTCGCCGAAGGATCTGATTCCCCATGATACAACGATCCTTTTTCTCATCCTGGTAATAATTGGCTATTTGTGGTATGAATGGAAGAATCGGAAGGAAAGAATAAAGTATCAGTTTGATATACTCCCAACCTATTTATTTATTCTGAAAATCGTCGCTACGATTCTTCTCATCTCTTCCATCTTTCTTGTGATGGCTTTTTATCGCGGTATCCCATACTCTATTCTCATATTAATGGCGATTGGCGAGCTTTATCATTTTATTACGACTAAAACGATCTTTGGCCGTCATATTTATGCGATTGGTGGAAATAAAGAAGCCGCCAAATTATCGGGCATTCATATTCAAAGAACCACTTTGTGGATTTTTGTTTCATCCGGAATTCTGGGTGCTATCGGTGGCATCATCTATACGGCCCGCGTTGGTTCGGCCGCCGCTTCTGCAGGACAAGGTATGGAATTGGATGTGATCGCGGCTGCGATAATTGGAGGCACCAGTACACTTGGCGGTCAGGGAACCATTATAGGAGCCATCATCGGTGCATTAGTCATGTCCACCTTAAATAACGGCATGTTGTTAATGGATGTTGGGACAACAGAACGATTCGTAGTTAGAGGACTCGTTTTATTACTGGCGGTTTGGATCGATATTGCATCTCGAAAAAAACAACTTTAAGGGAACGATTTACGAACCTTTCTTCAGACTTATATACTTATATATTTATAAGTAAAAAAAATTTCGCTTTTTTCTTTTGGTAAGGGAGGAGCGCTTTCTTCTATAAAGAAGCGGGTTCTTTTGCCACGACTAAATCATTGGGTCGTTCAATGCTTTCTAATATAACTTGAATGCCTCTCTTTTGAAAGATTTGGTTTTAATATTAATTCTACTTTCTCTTTCGAGATTGCTAGATGATGAGCGAAGAAGCGATTTAATTTTACAAAGGTGGGTTCAAAGGAGAGAGAAGTTTCACAGGAAGTCTCTCCTTTTCCAAAATCATCAATGGCAATAGAGAAGCATATTTCTTTTAGTCGTAAAAAACATGCTTTTCATTTCTTCTGAAACTGTTTCTGTGAAACAAAATTCAAGCGCTCGGAGATAAGGTACAAAGCAAATAGCTTAAGCCGCATATGACTTGACAAGGTCAGTGTGAGATTTTAAAATACAAAAGTAAGCGATACGATCAGAAGTGGAAGCTCCCCTGAGCTTGACCGATGTTGACGGAGGAGGACACCATGCCTTTTACCAAAGGGGAGCTAGAAGACAAGATCAGTCGAGCGGTTACGCAATGGGAAAGAGAGTACCTTGGGCGCGGTTCAGTTCAGGTGAAGACGGATATTTTACGAAATATGGTGATCATCTTTCTGAAGGGGATACTGACTCCAGCAGAAAAGAAGGTCGCTGAAACGCAAGAAGGCATGCTTTCTATCAAAAAATCCCGGACCGAACTTGTAGAATCAGGTAAGGAACAGTTAAAGGCGCTCATTGGGGAGCTTTTAGACATACCGATCTATAGTTTTCACACCGATCTTAGTACCCGAACTGGAGAACGGTTGATGGTTTTTATGTTAGAACGCCCATTTGATGCAGAGAAATATTATTGACATTAAACTTACCAGAAAAAATGATATGCGTAACATGACGGGAGTCTTTAAAACGCCTTGTAACGGTTGTTTAAAGAAAACCGGCTGAATGAAGCAAAAACGATCCAGTGTGTGCATATGATCGTTTTGTTTCTCAGCCGGTTTTTTGTTTCTTAAACGGAGAAAGGGGTTATGAACAGTTGGGCGAGATTATGATTACAAATCTCTTAACGCCGGCAGTGCTTTTTTTCGTCTTAGGGTTTTTAGCCGCTGTTTTTAAATCGGACTTATCAATACCGAAAGGACTTGGAGACAGTTTAAGTATCTATCTATTGATCGCGATCGGTTTAAAAGGCGGTATAGAAATGCGTCAACATCATTGGCAAGAAATCATTACACCGGTTATGGGCACACTCGTTTTGGGAGCGCTCATCCCGATCGTGGCTCTTTTAATTGCGCGTCGAATGGGTTTTGATCTGCCCAATGCTGTGGCCATCGGCGCAGCATATGGATCGGTAAGCATTGTGACCTTTGGTGCGACGCTGGCCTTTTTGGATCATGTTGGTCAATCGTACGAGTCGTTTGTAAGCGCACTGGTTGTGCTTTTAGAAAGCCCGGCCATTTTGGTTGCGCTGGTGATGCATGCAATTTTAAAAAAGGATGGCCTATCTTTCGATTTTCGATTAGCAACCACCATGGATACAGCGCAACGAGAAGGTCTAAAAAAAAGGCAAAGATTTCAGAGCCCACTTTCCGATGTTGCTACACCGAACCTTCGTCAACCTTCACGGATCGGAACTGCTTCGCTCATCATCCGTGAAGCGTTGCTCGGGCAAAGCGTTCTTTTATTAATGGGGAGTCTCATCATTGGGTGGGTGGCTGGTCCACGTGCCTTGCCGACCATTCAACCGCTCTTTATCGATTTGTACAGCAGTGTGCTCGTTCTTTTTCTTCTGTATATGGGTCTTTTGGCTGGAGCGCGTATAACTTCATTATTCCGCTATGGGTTACGCACGCTTATTTTAGGGTTTGGCTTTCCACCGATGTTTGGAATGCTTGGAGTTTGGATTGGAGGGTTAAGTGGTCTTTCGATAGGCGGGATGACGGTTATGGGTGTCATGGCGGCCAGTGCTTCATATATTGCAGCCCCTGCCGCCATGCAAAAAGCAGTTCCTGAAGCCAATCCATCCCTGTATTTGGGACTCGCTTTGGGACTTACGTTTCCCTTTAATCTGACCATTGGCATGCCCTTATATTATCAATGGGCACAATGGATGCATGGTTAAACTTATAAGGTCCATAAGATAATCAATCCACCTACCCAAAACAGTATAACCCAAGTGATGAGTAACCGCCAACTCACTTTCCAGGCTCGATTGAAACGGAGCGTGTCTTGGAATACTGTGACATGATCGACGCGACCGCTTTGATACAAAAGACGCAGTAAAAAGTTAAAGAAGGCAACACCGACGACGAAAGTTCCTAAGAAAAAACCAATGCCCCAAAAGCTTAAATGCAAAGGGTAGTCATAGGGCGTGTGTTGATATAATCCATATGTGTAGAGGCGAATGCCTTCTCGCATGAGGGAGGTAGCGAGATCGGCGATTGCAGCGAGAGACAAGACCCAAGGGCCGACCACTAAGAGTTTATGATTGGCAGGTAGATAAACGGAGATGATAGCGCCTCCTAAGAGAACGAGACTTAGCACAACAATGAGAGAAGTCAGCGACCCTTGTGTGAGGTTGGTGAGAATGGCCAGGACAAAAGCAATAGGACCGCTTATACGTGCTAAGATGATCCCATATCGTGAGAAAGATTGTAGGATGTTCCGGTTAACGTCTTTGCGCGGTGAAAAATACCATGCATATGCACGCATAAACAGACCATAGACGAAAAAGGCAAGGGCGATGAAAAAAGCATATCGGCTGTAACTAAACGCATAAATATGCCAACCATCCGTGTTCATCGTCGTCCCCGAGGCGGTGTACCAGTCAATCCAGCGTTCTGGAAAAAGTGCTTGATAAGAAAAGGTGTGCATGATGGCTGCTGCTGTTAATAAAAATACAAAACTGATTAGAGGAACAATGACAAAAAGACCGCTTGTCGATAGAGTCTTGTGTGAAACGATTTGGGACGGTATTGAAACCGAAGCGTCTTGTGGTCGACGATCAGCAACAGCGATTTCATCAAAGGCCAAGGATGAACCTTTTTCGGCAAGTTCAGCCAGCATACCTGGGGATAGTTGGTCCGGATCATACTTATGAGAATAGCTATGGTTCGAAGACGCTTTAGACAGCATTGGATTAGATGGTTCCAAATCTGTATTGATTGTTGAAGTGGAAAATTCATAGGGCGTGAAGGTCGTCTTGGGTGATGTTTGGAACGCACTTTGAAAACGTCGGCGAATATAAAAATAAGATGCATAGGCCGTATAATAGGCAACGATGACGATCGGTACAAATAAGATGACCCACCAAGCGGAAAGGTTGTTCCCAACATACCATCCTGCATCGTAGATCACTTGCGTGAAAAGAAGAGGGGCAACACCGAAAACCACACCTAGGGAAAGTGAGATGATAGCAATTTTTATAGAACTTGTGCTCAGAGCTTCATAAGCGGGTCGACGTCTTTTAAGAAAGGCGATGATGGTTGTACCAAGTGCCCCAAGGGTCAGTTGAATAAAAAACATATGCACAGCCCAAGTCAGAACAAGGAGCACTTGGATAACAGGTGGATACATATCAACACCACTCGGTGAGCGAAGTGTATGAAGTAAAAGACCGGGTTCCATACGAATACCTCCTTATAAATTTTATAACTTTTATCTTCCAGTTGCAGTGAGTGAGGATTGAGCATAACGTTGATTGAGATGAGCGAGATAAAGGGATAAGGCTTTAATTTCTTCTGGTGTACCGACGAGCTTAGGCATGTACGGCGCTCCTCCGTGCGCTGAATCACCGCTTAAACGGGCTGTAATAAAGGTTTCTACGGCCTCCGGATTGGTGAGACCTTGCATACGCAAGACGAGCGGTCGAGGTCCAGAAGCATCAAGACTATGACAGGCTGCGCAAGAGACAAGCGCCATGGCTCGGCCGGCTTCCAACATATTTTCTGGTGTTACTGTTTTCAACGACGCTGGTACAAATGGGTGAACCTTTAAAAATCCATTGGTATCGATCGTATCGAGTTCACTTTGTATGCCACGGGCGGGAACATCGCGAGCTATGATTTGATTGACATACAGATAATCACCTGCGATATAAGGTTTGCGTAGCCACTCTCGCACTCTTTCTTGCGGGTAAATCGCTAAAAATAATGTCACCACACTCAAAATCAACGCAAACCCGAGGGCTGGGTTTAAGCGCGGTCGAGTAAATAAAAGTACAAAAGTCAGAAGCAATAGTCCCATGCCAGTGATAATCGATAATTTGACGGAGAGGGGAATGACAGTGTCTAACGTGATTCGTGCGCGGTCAGGAAGCGTATAAAAATAAACGGGGAGGAAAATCCCGCCAAAGATGATACCAGCAGCTCCCCAGAAGGATAATCTGCGGATGACCCAAAATCTTAGATCAGGCTGGCGTATGTTCCGAGCAAGACCTAGACCAAAAAGAGCACCGAGAGCGAGCATGAAACCGGTACGCATGAAAAGATGTGGGAAATAGTTAGGGTTATAAAAAGCTTGCATGACATTACCTGTTGTATACCACGCTTCGCTACCTGGAGAGAGCATAAAAGAGAGTATGCCTACAATAATAAGCATCGTCCCCCATGAGACGATAGCGAACACCCATGCTAGGTGCATATACGTTTTTAAGCTGACCTTATAAAACATGTAAACCAACACATAAACGAGTGTCACTTCCGTAACAAACCAAACCCATTCTGCGGCCCAGACCCACATAAAATTGTGAATCAATTCAGAAATACCACGTGGATTAGCAACCGTTGTCGAAAACCAAATTCCCGGTCCCGTTAATGACCCAATAATATAAGACGTAAACAATAAGGTGAAAAAATTGTTTCGCACGTAGGGTAAAAGTTCAGGTTTGTGATGCTTGTAGGCAAGCGTCACCCAGTATGCGAGTAGAAATGAGGCGCCGACAGAGATGTGAGAGAACAACACATGGATCGAAGCGATCCAAGCGACGACATACCCCGAACCAAAATTTGGGACGTACCATTGCGGAAACAAGCCAAGCCAGATCATCTCCATGCTGCTTCCTCCTTAATGAGTGAATAATGTGAAGCTTTATACATAGGGGCTTTACCTCAATTATAATTGTTATAAGGTGTTATAGTATAACAACACTTTGAACAAAATATGTCTTTCAGGCGACAAATATGTTACAAGATGTTATGTATTAACAAAGTAAACAACGCCGATATGCTAAAAATATCGGCGTGAGGATATGTCATGGGATGTATGATTTAGTATGATTCAGGAAGAATGAATGGCTTTTGTGAAATGCAACGCATATGGTCGTTCCTTGACCTGGTGTGCTTTCGATGGTGATGTGTGCTTGGTGCAAATCGGAGATCATTTTTACAAGGGCCATGCCCAAACCCGCTCCGGAGGAAGGATCGCGTCGGGGATTGGCACGATAAAAGCGTTCGAAAATATTTTTTTTAGTTTCTTCATCCATCCCCGGTCCTTCATCCTCTACACATAGATGGAGCGACTTCGGATCATGTTTGATGTATAGGAACACGCGTCGGCCAGATGGGGTAAACTTTAAGGCATTATCAAGCAGATTGGTAAGAAGTTGAGACAACATCGTTTCATCGCCTTGAATGATGTAGGACGATGGATCATTTCCTGGTGGGAGATCCATAAGCCGAGTTTTATCGATAAGTGTGATGCCCCGTGCCTGGGCGATCGGTTGAAACATACGATACGTAGACTGAAGTAAGTCGTAGAGGTGAACCGGTTTATGAGCGAGTTCGAATGTGTGCTCTAAGCGCGACAGTTCAAAGAGCGTGCGAACGATGGATTGTGTGCGTTTGACTTCTCTTTGTAAATCATCAAATACTTCTTGATAAAACTCAGGCCATGTCTGTTTTTGTTCTTCTATGATTTCAAGTGAGGCACCGATGACCGTAAGCGGTGTGCGAAGTTCGTGAGAAGCGTTAGCCAAAAAGGACCGTTCTTTTTCGTGAGCCTCAAGGAGTGGTCGGATGGCACGGGTTGAAAAAACGTAGCCGATGACCGCAGACAGTCCGAGTAAAAGAAGCGCTGAAAAGGTGAGACGATGTTTGAGTTGTTCGAGCAACATATGATAGTCGCTAATATCTTCACCCACGAGAAGAACATAGGGAGCCTGAAGCGGTATAAGCATGGCAGCGTAAGCTGCCTGAACATTTTTTTGATCAGGAGAGCTAAATGTGAGCCATTCCAACGTATACCACGCTTCGTTATCTAACGCTTCTTGCATATGGCTGACGATCCATGACGCATCCGCTTGAAAAGGGGAGGATGATTGTGTTTCAACAAGCGATGACGTTGGTTGAGGATGTTCTAAGATTATATAAAAATGATGCCGCAGAACGCCGTAAGCGCTCGGTTCGGTCATAAAATATGCATTTGGCATCGTTTCCTTTTCTTTATCGATTGATCGATTCAAAGGATGACTCTCTATCCAAGATTGCCCTAATTTTTGTAATTCTGAATGCTCGTGCTGCCATATCATTCGATAAAATGCGATATATACCATAAGAAGTGTCAGAAGAACGATGAAGCCTACCATCACTCCGAAGAAGATGGCCAATCTTAGCCGTGTACGGATCAACGCATTCATCCAATAGACATCTCCCTACGCTTTCACATGCGTTTATGGTAGTAAAAGACGGTAGCCTTGTCCACGAATGTTTTCTATGACAAGGTCAGTCGATTCAAGTTTGCGTCGTAACCTGACCATATACTGATCAAGAATATTATCAGTTACTTCTTCAAAACGCCAGACGGATTGAATGAGTTGGTCACGTGGTACAGTTTGACCGTGATGGCGAAGCAAGACCATAAACAGATCCGTTTCTCGTCCTGTAAAATGCAGAGGACGTTCTTTCCAAAACACATCTCTAGAGATGGGGTGGACACGCAGATGACCGAAGGTCCATGTATTATGATCCCAATCCGGTGGGCGACGTAAGAGGGCACGAATTCGAGCGTTAAGCTCGGCAAAATCAAACGGTTTTACGAGATAATCATCAGCACCACTGTCTAATCCATGGACGCGGTCTCCAATGGCATCACGCGCTGTTAAGAACAGAACTGGTGTACGGACGCCAGCAGAACGTATCGCTTTTAAAAGATCGATGCCGCTTTTTTCTGGCAGGCGCCAATCGAGAAGAATCACATCATAGGTGCTTTCTTTGGCCATCCATTCACCTTCTGTACCATCTTTGGCCCAGTCGACTTGCCAGTTTTCATTTTGTCCTAGCTTATATTGTATCAGTTTTCCCAACGTTTCATCGTCTTCGATCAATAAAAGACGCATCGCGATCGCCCTCATTCCACATATGTTCTAAAGTTTATGGATCAGCGCATGATAAACAAGGTCAGATCCTCTGTTTAACATCAGATCGTCTGTTTAACAGAAGATTGTTTGCTTTTTTGTATCGGTTTGCGGCGAAGTAAGATATGGAGCACGGTTAAAACGAAGACGATACCACCAGTCGAAGCAAAAAGTGCTGTCCCCCAGAGGGTTGAGGCATCAGTTCCTGACCATAGGCCATGGATGAAAGCCAGCACAAACGCGCCATAACTTAAAAAGTGGATTTTTTTCCATAACTTTTTGCCCAGCACAGCAATAAGATCAGAACTTAGTAGAACGATAATCAACATGTAGAGGGTGATGACGCCAAGTGCATAGCTGAACTCGCGAAGATTTGTCCATGAAGGGAAAAATATGGATGTCCACGGAAAAGGCACGGTGCGATCGATCATCAATAAAAGTCCGTGCATCAGCGCTAAGATCAAAGCGAGCCAAGCCGATAAGCGATGGGCGATGGTTAAAATCGCTTTGGTTGTACCGGTAATAAGTTGAAGTGGTAAAAACATTCCTAGAGCGGTTGTGACGAACAGAAGGACATAAGCCGTCAGACCCAGCGCACGAATGAGTTCCCATGTCGGCAAAGAAAGAACGAAGTTCGTCAAGACATCCAAGATAGCGCCCATATGGCATCATCCTTTTTTAATATGATAGTACATGCTTGCTGTTTAAGAAAGCCGGGTTCGTACTTTGCGTGTCGTTTGTATGGATTGGGTTGACGAAAGCGATGGTGCTTGTAACGTTGGTTGTTGTGGGCGAGCATCATAAGATCCACGAGTGTATACCGAAGCATCTATGGGTGAAACACGGTTAAATGGTTTTGTGTGGTCGTGATCGTCGTCATGTTCGTATCGATCATCGTCTCTATGGTGATCATCGTCGTCATACATGCGGCGAATCGCTGGCGTAGAAGCAGAGTTAAAGGTGACGGTATTCGAAGGAGCATCATAGGTAGCATACGTTGACGAGATGTCGTATGGCGTTGGTTCGGATGTTGCACTAACCGCGCTTAACAATCCACCAAACAGGACACCACTACCGGCATAGAGCGTCCATTGAATTTTATGTTTTAGATTCATGATGGGACCACCTTTCTTATTGATGTATTTATTACTTAATCTTTTTCTTCCGTAGTTGTAACGAGCCACCAACGCAGATGGCGAGCGTGGCGACGCGCATAGTCCTTTAGGAAAGCTTCTCCAGCCTGTTGACCGAGGATCACAGAAATTTTGGCTAAGACTTCCGCTTCAACCAGACTTGAACCGACGATTGTCGCTTGTAAAACGTCGGTGTTGCTTGGCATGCGTGTGCGCGGATCGATGAGATGATGTTTGATGGTGTCTTGATGTATCCAGCGTCTTTTGGCGGTTCCAGAGGTTGCGACGGCACCTTGGTGAATGGAAAATGTCAGGAGCGGCGAACACATCTGTGCTGATAAACGTGTATCAAGATAAATGCGCGGATCTTCAATCTCGACCACCCACGGTTCCCCTCCTTTTTCGTTCCAAACGATAAGATCACCACCGGCGTTGAGTGAGCCGTATGGCACGCCTTTTATTTTTAACGTGTTAGCGATGCGTTGAACGGCCCAACCTTTGGCAATACCACCTAGATCGATGGTTATATCACGCTTTTTTTTGATGGCGAGCGGTCGTAGAGAAAACTGTAAAGGTGGATCCGCGGGCGTGGTAGATGAGGGCTCGATCGATGGGTGAGACCGGGGGGAGTCTGAGATGCTATGGTCGCTCAATATCGGAAGATCTTGTGAGGAGACGACATGATCGCGAGCGTATTGACGTATAGAGGCGATGGCTTTATCGTGTTGGCGGGATGGATCGTCTCTCCGTGTTCCTGAGATATGGTTGAAGCTTTGGTCATAGCCATGATATTGGATGGCATCAAGTAAATATGGCGAAAAAAGACCTTTTGTCTGGTGATATGCCTGATCGGCCAGAAAAAGAACGTTCCAGAGCGTCGGTGATACAGTCTGCCACGTGGACAATGTCGAATTGATGCGCATAAGTTCACTATCCTTGATGAATCTAGAAAATATAAGCTCATATTGATGAAATTGTTTTTGTACAACGGTGCTCCATGAGATGTGTGTGGAGGGAACAGAGAGTTCAATCTCTGTTCCCATAGCCTCCCATACAACACGCTTAATCATCGTGGTCATCCCTATCATCATCTTTTTTCTTTTTATCGTGTTTGTCATCATACTTATACTTGTCATCATCATACTTCTTATGATCGCTATCGTCGGTTCGATCGATCGAATATGGCATCATAGACGATGATGGATAAGACGTATCAGCCGTTGGTTCAGAGACAGTGGTGAGCCTATCGTCAAACTGCGATGCATTGGATGAGTACGCTTCGTAGGATTGATTGTAAAGATCCTGGCTAGGTAAGTTCACTGGTTCGGCTGGCATGGCTAGAGGATAGTTATGAAGCGCATCCAAGGTAACATCCGTAGGAAATGTGTTGTGGGTACTTGCTTCAGCGACTTGAAATTTCGGATGATACTGTATCCCTCGGAAGACAATCACGATAAAAGCAACGAATAAAATGCTTAGACCCCAGCGTATTAAAAAAGTTTTTGACATTTTACAGTCCTCCTTTTTGAAATGAGCTTCATGTGTGTGTCACATTTGCTAACTGAACCGACCGCACGTTCTCTTGTATTAGGTCGTTCAAGATGATCATACAAGGTTTTATCTGAACGCAACATGAAAAAACGTAAAACATCTAAAAAGGATCACATTAAAACGTCCGGAAAAATGTTAACCTATTATACTTTTTATGTTGACAATATGCGCTTTTTTAAGTACAGTAG
>JAVERJ010000041.1:0-12211 GCA_034007185.1 Candidatus Carbonibacillus sp.
CTTTATACGTATCTTGAAAAAGGTCAACAGATGAAACGAGAAGGTATAAGCAAAGAAGCCTGGCAAGAACGAGAGCTGAGTGACCTTCACTGGATTTTGTCGCGTCTTAAGACAAGTGAAGCCATACAGTTCAGTCGTCAGATGGTTCATCGTTATGTAGAGAAGGCTTATGAGGCGCTCGAACATCTCAATGGCTTTGAAGCCCGTGAGGCACTCCGTTCGATTGTGCGCTTTGTTGAAAATCGTCGCTTCTAATGGTAGGATGTTGATGACATCACTGAAGGAGGCATGGCCTATGGAACGTACGTTTGTAATGATTAAACCAGATGGCGTTCAGCGTGGTTTAATCGGGGAAATTTTATCGCGCTTTGAGCGTAAAGGATTTAAAGTTGTCGCCGCGAAGTTTATTCAAGTTCATCCAGAACTCGCAGAAGCACATTACGCAGAACATAAAGAACGTCCATTTTTTGGTGAGCTCGTTTCTTTTATTACGTCTTCGCCAGTGTTTGCATTTGTTTTAGAAGGTCAAGATGTCATACGGGTTGTCCGAGATATGATGGGTGCAACTGATCCATTGAAAGCACAGCCTGGGACGATTCGTGGTGATTATGGACGTTCCATTGGCATGAATTTAATACATGGTTCCGATTCGCCAGAAAGCGCTGAGCGAGAGATCAACCTTTGGTTTGAAAAACACGAATTTGTAAGCTATGACCGTACGTTAGAATCTTGGATGTAACGGCAGGTAGATGGCCTGTGCATGAAGCGCACAGGCTTTTCCCTATTGACAGATATAGCTTTGTTTGGCACGATCGGATCCAAGGAACACGATCGTGTGATGTTCTGGTGATTCGGACAGATAAATGGGTGAGAAAACTGGACTACATGGCTTTTATTGAGCGTGTTTATGCGCGCTTAGGACTGGATCTTCGGTATTATAAAAGACCGCAGATGGAGCGACGCATCTTCAGTCTGATGCGCAGACGTGGGTTTATGGATTATGAGCATTTTTTTGAAGCGATGTTGCGCGATGAAGATTTGCGTCAAGCGTTTATCGATCGCGTGACAATTAATGTATCGGAATTTTTTCGTAATAGTAATCGTTGGGACACTTTGGTCGAACGTGTTATTTTGCCTTTAAAAGATCAAACACGGATTCATATATGGTCATCAGCATGTTCAACCGGTGAAGAACCGTATAGTTTGGCGATGTTGCTCGATCATCTCGGTCTTTTTGATAAAAGCCGGATCGAGGCGACGGATATCGATCATCAGGCGTTAGAGAAAGCTCGACGCGGCGTATATTCGGAAGAAGCGTTGAAAAAGGTCCCTGTCTTATATCGAGAAAGATATTTTACAAAGGTTGCAGATGGTTATCGGATTGTGCCCCGACTTCAAACCAACGTGCATTTTGATTGGTTTGACCTGTTGCGATCACCGTATCCTTCCCATATGTATGATCTTATATTAAATCGCAATGTTGTTATTTATTTTACCGATGAAGGAAAAGAGCATCTTTATCATGGTCTGGCTCAAGCGCTTAAGCCTGGAGGGTATTTGTTTGTCGGTAGTACAGAGCAGATCTTTGCGCCGGAACGATATGGTTTATCGTTTGCGGCACCTTTTTTATATCGTAAAACCATATAACAAGGGGGGCTTCGTTTGTTGCGTTATCTGACCGCTGGAGAATCGCATGGTCCGCGTCTTGTGGCCATCGTTGAGGGTCTGCCCAGTCATTTGAACGTCGATGTTAAAAAAATAGATGAAGCGCTTGCGCGTCGCCAAAAAGGGTACGGTCGGGGAAAACGCATGATGATTGAACAGGATCGCGTTGAAATTTTAAGTGGTGTTCGTCATGGCTATACGACGGGGGCACCGATTACTTTCAGTGTGGTCAACCGTGATTTTCAAAGTTGGGAGAAAGTGATGTCTGTGCATCCCCCCGAAGATCCAGAGGCTGGACAGAGACGCAGAACACGACCCCGACCGGGGCATGCCGATTTGTCTGGAGCTATCAAGTACGCTCACCGCGATGTGCGCGATGTTCTCGAACGTTCCAGTGCTAGAGAGACGGCCATGCGCGTTGTGGTCGGGGCCCTTGCTAAGCAGCTTTTAGAGACAGTCGGTATGGATGTGGTCTCGCACGTGCGTGCGCTTGGAGGTATCGTGAGTTCAGTTTCTTTAGAGGGGCTCAGTCCTCAGGAGATTCGAGAAAGAAGTGAGGCGTCTTCTGTGCGTGTCCTTGATCCAGACATCGAACAAGCCATCATTCATAAAATTGATGAAGCCAAACAGGCAGGCGATACGCTCGGCGGGATCATTGAAGTGATTGCCTATGGTGTACCGGTCGGACTCGGCTCGCATGTACAATGGGATCGTAAGCTCGACGCACAAATTGCTCAAGCTTTGATGAGCATTCAAGCGATAAAAGGTGTCGCCTTTGGTGATGGATTTGAACTGGCTGCGTGTCCAGGATCAGAGGCGCATGATGCAATATTTTATGAACAGGGACGCGGTTATTATCGTCAGACGAATCGCGCCGGCGGTTTTGAGGGCGGTATGACAACAGGGATGCCCATCGTCGTTCAAGCTGTTATGAAGCCTATTCCGACGCTCTACCACCCCCTGCCGAGCGTCGATCTTTTGACCAAAGAGCCGGGTGAGGCTTCTGTGGAACGTTCCGATGTAACGGCTGTTCCAGCAGCTGCAGTTGTCGCTGAATATGTGCTAGCTTTCGAACTGGCGCGTGCACTTTTAGAAACGTTTCCTGCTGATCGTCTTGATCAGCTCGTCCGTTATGTAGAAGACCATCGACGGTATACGGAGATGTTTTAATTGTATGGGAACCACCTATGTGAACGATGTTTTGGTAAGAGTGTATGAAATGTTTTATCCTTACGCCAAGACGATCAAACGGATGGGAGTTTAAGATTATGGGATCATTCGATGTAGCGGCGATCAAGGCGCGGATGGAAGTATTACCGCTTGATACGGTGTTTAAACATGACAATGAAAAGCTGCCTTTTTTATCATCGTCCGCTGTTGACGTGGAGACCAATCGATCTCAAAAACGCTTAGATATTAAAACGAGGGATGGCCACTATCCCGTCATTGTTGGTCAAGCCATTCTGCCTCAAATCGGGCGGAATATGGTCGATATGTTGGGTTATGATCCTTCTCGACAGAAAGTCATCATTTTGACGGATGAGAAGGTAGCCCGGCATTATGCTTCTGTGGTTGAAGAAAGTCTTCAGAAGGCTGGATTTTCAACACATTGTGTGATTCGGCCGGCGGGTGAAGAAGAAAAACGGCTGGAAGCGGTTGAAGACATTGTCGCTTCTATGATTCGTTATGGTCTGGACCGTTCCAGTGTCCTTGTAGCGCTGGGCGGCGGGGTGATCGGCGATTTAGGTGGGTTTGTTGCAGCGACGTATATGCGAGGGATTGACTTTATTCAAGTGCCTACAACGGTCTTGGCACATGATTCTAGCGTTGGGGGAAAGGTGGCCGTCAATCATCCTTTAGGTAAAAATATGATTGGTGCATTTTATCCACCACGGGCTGTCTTCTATGATGTGTTCACGTTTAAAACGCTCCCTCCGCGCGAGGTATGCGCTGGATATGCTGAACTGATCAAGCATGCTTTAATCTCTGGAGAACAGTTTTACAGCGCGTTAAATACGCATCTCGATGTCCTCGTGCGCCTTTGTGATCAGCGGACTGAAGAGGCGGATTGGCCCCTCTTAACCCATCTTATAGCGTGGGGCATTGCTGTCAAAAAAGCCATCGTTGAACGCGATGAGCGCGAGACCCGTGGAGAACGTGAAGCGCTCAATCTTGGGCACACGGTTGCTCACGCGCTTGAGTTGGTGAGCGGTTACGGTCATCTCTTACATGGTGAAGCGGTGTCCGTAGGTTTATGGGTTGAAACAGCATTTGCTGTGAAGCTCGGACTCACCGATGCTTCGTTTTTGGCGCAACTTGAAGACCATCTAGCCCGCTTAAGACTACCGACCAAGCTACCGCCAGACGTTTCTACGGAGGCACTCCTTCCAGCGATGCTTGCAGACAAAAAAAATCGTCGTAGGGCGATTCATTTTGCGCTCCTTGCAGCTCCGGGACGTGTTATACGTGTAGGACTCATGCCTGAAGAAGTTCAAATGCTTCTTCAAGAAGCATTGACATAGTCTCTGAGATCGTCGCTTCAAGCGTCGATCATGGTACGATCTTAACCGCCGATAAACGATTGTTGATATCATGCTAATTTTTCATGATCTATTGACAACACCTGAACGACCATCTACAATGAAATCATGTATCAATCGTAGTTTTGTGATCGTTGTTCCTAGTCGGTCCAATGTTAGGGTTTGGACACGATCGATTGTGTGCGTTGAGACGAGTTGAGAATCGTTGAGCTTGAATGAGACGAGATAGGGTCGAGATGAGAAAAGACGCGTTGAGCAAACGGCCGCTGCATCCCATTTTCGGCGCAAAGATTGCGTAGGCAGCGTCAGATGGTGAAGCCCGTTTTCTCTTATATGTTGCCTGAAGTAAAACACGCGTTTATTTTGAACATATCTTTGTCCATTCAAGCGCAACCTCACCAGAGAGGAGCGCTTTTTTTGATGTCATCTCAAAATGGTCATAAGCTTGTTCTATATCCACTTGCTGAGGAGATGGTCGTTGATCATTTGACACCGATTAGTGTCATGTATGCACTTTCGGAACGTCACCCAACACTTCTAGAAAGTGTTGAAAATGGCTCTGTTTGGGCGCGCTACTCGTATCTAGCGTTTGATCCGATATTAACCTGGGAGAGTACGGCTCAAGGTGCGGCACTTCAGGCAGATCTTTCAGGTTGGCTCAAGCGGTGGCGTGTGGAGCGGTTAGATGATTTTTTAACCCCTCAGCTTATATCACCTTTGATCGGTGGGGCGATTGGAGCGATAGCGTTTGAGGGAGCAACGGGAGCACTGGATGAAGACCAGCCGACGGCACAATTTTTTTTACCGCGTTACTTGTTGATTTTTGATCATGGCAAGCAGCGATTGTGGCTTTTGACCTACTTGGTGCGCGAAGAAGGCTCAAGACCTGCACCGGACGATGTGGATACGGTTGAAGCAAGGCGTGCTCTCGAAACGCTGCGTCAATCCATTTTAAGCAGTGCGCCGCCGCCGGCACTTACGTTGAGCGCACATCAGTTTGGGGAAGAAAGTCGATCTTACGATCTTTATCATCATGTTCATGCTAACATGACCAAGGAAGCTTTTATGTCTGCTGTCGCCGCGATTCAACAGGCAATTGTCCAGGGTCAAGCGGAACAGATTGTTCTATCACAACGTTTTTCTCGCGCTTTTCACGGTGATGTGCTTACCGTTTACCGATATTTACGTGCCCTTAATCCTTCCCCTTATATGTACGTTCTTGATTTGGATGATAACATCTATGTCGGTTCTTCTCCAGAAGTGCTTCTCAAAGTGACAGCAGGCAAGATGGTGACCCGCCCTATTGCCGGGACCCGGCCTCGAGGGAAAAATGATGAAGAAGATGCGGCATATGTCGCCGATCTTTTAAATGATCCAAAAGAACGGAATGAACATGATCAACTTTTGGCCTTGGCGCGTTCTGATTTCGAGAAAATCGCGCAACCTGGGTCGATACGGGTCGGCTCATATATGGCGTTGGAAAAATATTCACACGTGATGCATCTTGTTTCTCACGTTGAAGCGATGTTGGATCCGGCGTATAGCAGTTTGGATGCCTTGTTTCATCTTTTTCCAGCCGGAACTGTCTCTGGTGCACCGCGAGATACGGCGTATATGTATATCAAACAGTATGAGCCTGAGCCGCGCGGTGTCTACGGTGGTGCCATCGGTTGGATCAATCCAGATGGTGATATGGATTTTGCGATTGCTATTCGTACCATCCACTTTGTTCACACAGGCCGCAGAACGGATGCGGTTGATACCCCTCCGCTGACGGCGTATATACAAGCAGGTGCTGGTATTGTGGATGCATCGCAGCCAGAGCGAGAGTATGAAGAGACGAGAAACAAAGCGCGCGCCCTTTTGGTCGCCTTGCGCTTAGCGGAGAAGGAGAGAGAGCAATGCGTGCATATTTAATGAGATTGGTTCGACGTGAAACGCTCAGTCAGGCCGATGCCCGGTCTTTAATGGATGCACTTGTCAGTGAGACGTGGGAACCCGCCCAGGTTGGTGCGCTTTTTGGTCTGTTGCGGGGGCGGGGGGAGACGGCAGAAGAAATTGCTGGATTTGCTGAGAGCTTACGCGCGCAGGCGCGTTCGGTTCAAGCACCAGAAGATGCGGTCGATACGGCTGGCACAGGCGGAGATGGCGCACGGACGTACAATGTCTCCACAGCGGCTGCGCTGCTTGCGGCGAGTGCTGGCATCCCTGTTGTCAAACATGGCAACCGCGCTGTCTCCAGTCGTTCCGGGAGCGCCGATGTGCTTGAAGCGCTGGGTATACCGGTAGGTTTAGAACCGAGTGAAGCAGAAGCTGAAATTCGTGCGCGCGGCTTTGTATTTCTTTATGCCCCGGTATACCATCCGGCACTCGGCCGACTTCAAGATGTTCGTCGGTCGCTCGGGATCCCCACAGTGATGAATCTGCTTGGACCACTTGTCAATCCGGCTCACGTCAAACGTCATGTATTGGGTGTCGCCGATCGGAACTACCAGCAGGCGATCGCCCAGTCATTGCGTGCGCTCGGTGTCAAACACGCCCTTGTCATCTCGGCGGACGATGGCCTTGATGAATTGAGTGTCTCCGGTGTGACCCGCGTTGTGGAAATAAAAGATGGAACATTGTCGACATATGATCTGACGCCGCAAGCCCTTGGTCTTCCACTTTTTCCGCAAGGGAGTTATTCAGCGGGCGAGGCGAAAGATAATGCAGCGACAATCCGTTCACTTTTTTACACGCGGGGGGAAGAAATGAATGCCGATCTTGCTTTGCTTTTGGCAAATGCTGGGGCGACATTTTATGTTGCGGGGCGCGCAGATAGTTTAAAAGAAGGCGTACAGTTGGCCTGGCGGACGCTTGCTTCAGGGCGCGCAGCTGATTTTCTACAAAGTTTTGAAACCATCATGGTACGATCAGCGGTGCAGGATGCTGGGCATACGCCGATGAAAGAGTCGACATAAACCTTTGATCGATAACCAATGACCGGATCGATGCTCTGTATGAAAACATGTCAAAGAGGAGCGCTCGGCTTTGTTACAGAACATTTTGGTGCAAAAAGAAAAGGAAGTCCTTGCCTTATACGAACGTTATGGTTCGGAACTTCAGAGAAAGGCAGTGTCCTTGATCGCTTCAAGGAATAAACAGCGTCATGATGAGCGCTTCATCGGTGCTGATGGTCAAAAAGCGGTCTGTTGCTCACTGCTGCAGGCATTGCAAACGGCAGGAGACGGTTCAGAAGTTCCGGCATTGATTGCTGAGATCAAACGTAAAAGTCCTTCTAAAGGTGTCTTGCGGGAAACTTTTGATCCACTGCAAATCGCCCGTGATTATACCCAAGCGCACGTTCATGCCATTTCTGTCCTCACCGATGTACATTTTTTTGCAGGCAACGCTTCGTATGTTTCGCTTGTTAAAACGGTGGCAGATGTTCCTGTTTTACGTAAAGATTTTATCATTGATCGTATTCAACTGTACGAGTCGGTGGTCATCGGTGCAGATGCAGTCCTCTTGATTGTTCGCGCATTAAGTCGAGATAAACTCATAGACCTTTATCAAGAGGCGCGGCGCCTTCATCTCGATGTCCTTGTAGAAGTGCATGATAAACAGGAGCTTGAGCGTGCGCTCCTTTTACCAGAGGCGATCATTGGTATTAATAATCGCAACCTTGATACGTTTGAGACAACATTGGATGTGACATATGCGCTTATGCCACATATTCCTCGTGATCGTCTGGTTGTCAGTGAAAGCGGAATACGGACGTATGAAGACATGCGCGCCTTAAAAGCACAAGGCGTTACAGCGGTGTTGGTCGGTGAGACGTTAATGCGCCAAACGGATCTGGTGCAGGCTGTTCATGCCCTGCGTGCGGGGACGACCGACCGTTAAGCATCTGACGTTCAACGTCCCATGGACCTGTTCACAGATTTAAGCGAAAGGGTGATCTCTTGAAAAAGGCGGTGTCATTTTCTCAACCTCCGACCGTCAAAATATGTGGGATTCGAGTACAAGAGACGCTCGACGCTCTTCAAACACTTCCAGATCCTCCTGAATACATCGGTTTTGTTTTTGCTGCGAGTCGTCGCGAGATCACGCCAGACGTTTTTTCAACGTTGCGCTTTGGGACACTGAAAAGTCGTAAAGTCGGTGTATTTGTGAATCCTACCTTAGCCT
This sequence comes from Candidatus Carbonibacillus sp., assembly GCA_034007185.1. GTDB lineage: Bacteria > Bacillota > Bacilli > Thermicanales > DSM-22653 > Carbonibacillus. The sequence goes on from JAVERJ010000041.1 coordinate 8,376, forward strand.
TCATCGATCATGTCCTCGATCACGGCGCTTTGGATATGATTCAATTAAGCGGTGATGCGTCGGAAACATGGGTCAAAACAGTACGTGAACGATATGGACTACCCGTCATTAAGACGTATCGGCCCGAAGGTCGCATTCCTGATAGGGGATTAGAAGCGGATGTGATTTTACTCGATACATCGCTCCCAGGGCAATATGGTGGTACTGGAAAGACGTTTGACTGGAGCCATATTGAGCGTTGGCGCCCGATGACTTTAAAATGGGGAAAACCGCTTTGGGTTGCAGGCGGGATTCATGCTGAAAATGTATCGACCCTCCTTCAAGCCTATGTTGTGGATGGCATTGATGTCTCCTCCGGTGTAGAGACCCATGGGCAAAAAGATATGAGCAAAATAAAAGCGTTGCTTGAGGCCGTACGCAAGCCACTCGGTTGACGATTTGAATGAGATCATCAAGAGGCTGCATCGTTTTTGAACATTGATCTTTATTGATTTTTAAGGAGGATATACCATGGATGGACCGAAATCGATATCTGTCGATATAGATATGAACGACGAACGCGTACATCAAGCCTTAACGTATATGGAACACGTTCACCCGCTTCAGCCTGCGGAACTACAAAATCTTCCGGATCAAAACGGACATTTTGGACCGTTCGGGGGTCGTTATGTACCGGAGACATTGATGGCTGCGCTTCACGCGTTGGATCAAGCGCGACGGACGATCATGTCTACACCTGCTTATCAAGAGGCGTTACGGGATCTTCTCGTTAACTATGTGGGGCGCCCGACCCCTGTGACCTATGCTCGGCGCTTAAGTGCAGCATACGGAGGGGAGATTTATCTTAAAAGAGAAGATTTGAATCATACTGGTGCGCATAAGATTAACAATGCTTTGGGGCAAGCGCTTTTGGCACAAAAAATGGGGAAACGCAAGCTCATCGCAGAAACAGGTGCTGGACAACACGGTGTGGCTTCGGCGACAGCTGCGGCGCTCCTCGGTTTATCTTGTAGTGTTTTTATGGGCGAAGAAGATATGAAACGACAGGCGCTCAATGTTTTTCGCATGCGTCTTTTAGGTGCAGAGGTGATTCCAGTCAAAAGCGGGACGCGCACGTTAAAAGAAGCCGTGAATGAGGCCATTCGGAGCTGGGTGCAGCATGTTGAAGATAGCTTTTACTTGCTCGGTTCTGCTGTTGGCCCACATCCGTATCCTCTGATTGTTCGCGAGTTGCAACGGGTCATCGGCGATGAGGCACGGGCGCAGATGCTTGCCTCGATCGGACGACTCCCACGTGTGGTTATCGCTGCGGTGGGGGGAGGTTCCAATGCGATCGGTATGTTTTATCCTTTTTTAAGTGATCCGGTCGGTTTAATCGGTGTTGAAGCCGCTGGTGAAGGGATCGAAAGTGGTAAGCATGCCGCTGCGATCAGTGGTGGTCGTCAAGGTGTTTTACATGGAACGTATTCATACATTTTACAAGATGATGAAGGTCATATCTTGCCAGCCCATTCGATCTCTGCTGGTTTAGATTACCCGGGTGTCGGTCCGGAACACGCTTATCTTGCGCATGTCGGCCGCGTTTTTTATACGTCTGTCACCGATCAAGAAGCGATGGAAGCTGTTCGTGATGTGACGCAATTAGAAGGGATCCTTCCAGCGATAGAAAGCGCCCATGCCTTGGCTTTCGCAAAAAAAATCGCGAAAGAAGTCGAAGGACCTATCCTGATCAATCTATCTGGTCGCGGTGATAAGGACATCGATACGTTTATGTCATACTTTAGAGAGGAGCATGCGATGTGAACCAATCTCAATCTGCCACACGACGCGGACATGAGGCCATCATCCAAGCGTTTAAAGATCGTGCCCATACGGTTCGTTTTATACCATTTGTCATGGGCGGGGATCCGACACTCCAAGCGACGGAAAAACATGTCTGGGATTTGGCGCGTTTGGGAGCGACGGTCATTGAGATCGGTGTTCCCTATTCAGATCCACTTGCTGATGGTCCGGTGATTCAAGAAGCAGCCTTACGGGCATTGCATTCGGGGACGACTGTGCGCCGTCTTTTTGATCTTGTTGCTCGAATGCGTGCCAATGGTCTAACCATCCCCATCGTTTTGCTTGTGTACGTCAATACGGTTTTACGTTACGGGATTGATTCATTTTTTAAATCGGCGCGTGATTCAGGTGTGGACGGATTGATTATTCCTGATTTACCTTGGGAAGAGATGGCGCCTTTTCGCCAAAGTGAGACGTTGACCGGCGTCTCTATCATCCCTCTTGTGACGTTAACATCCGTGGAACGGTTACCCGAAGTGTTGAAAGATCGTCTGGGGTTCGTTTATGTCGTCTCCTCTCTCGGGGTAACAGGTACGCGAGAAGCTTTGGATGATCGGCTTGTTTCGTTTTTACAAGAAGTTCGCACATATACCGATCTTCCTGTTGCAGTTGGTTTTGGTATCAGTCATCAAAACCATATCGATGCGTTAGCCGGTCACGCAGATGCGGTGATTATTGGTTCGCATCTGATCGCGCATCTCGCCGCCGGGCGCACTGTGGATGATTGGTATCACTCGCTGTTTAAGACAACATAACTTTATGTCCGCATATCAGTCTTTGCCAGAAACGTTTTTTGTGTTACAATGGTGATCAACGATTTAAAGAGATAAAGTAAAGCGAGGCGTATGAATGGATGGCATTACGCTGGAATGATGTATCGCATATTCCTCTTTATGAGCCAGGTAAGCCGATTGATGGTTTAGACGATGTCATCAAATTGGCCTCCAATGAAAATCCCTACGGACCTTCTCCCAAAGTCATTGAAGCGCTTCTCGCTCAATTAAGTACCGTATCGCTATATCCTGATGGCGCCGGTCGAACGCTTAAGCAGACGTTAAGCGAACATTATGGTTTTCCTCCTGACTACTTTATTTTAGGGGCCGGTGCCGATGAACTCATTTCTATGCTGGCGATCCTTACCTTAAACCCAGCGCGCGAGGCAGTCATGGCGGAGATCACTTTTCCGATGTATCGCATCGCTGCGCAGTTGGCGCATGGACAGGTACGGACGGTTTCGATGACGGGTGATTACGATCTTGATCTTGAAGCGCACCTCGCTGTGCTTCGTGAGACGACGGGCATTATATATATTGCCAATCCAAACAATCCAACAGGAAAAATGATTGATGGTCAAACCCTCCTCTCTTTTCTAAAACGTGTACCGTCTGATTTGGTCGTCGTTTTAGATGAAGCATACGCAGAGTATGTGACGGATGGCACCTATCGGAGTGCACTGACGTTTCTTCCAGATTTCCCGAATCTCATCGTTTTGAGAACGTTCTCGAAAGCTTATGGACTTGCAGGTCTACGGATTGGATATGGGATCGCACATCCAGAACTCATCACGGCTTTAGAACGGACGCGCAAACCGTTTAACACATCTCGCCTCGCACAAAATGCAGCCATCGTTGCTTTGAAAGACCAAACGTATGTGACACGCGTTGTTCAGATGACGACTCAAGAACGTGAACGTGTTTTTACAACGTTGCGTCGTGAGGGTTGGCACGTTCTCCCAAGCCAAACCAATTTTCTTTTTTTACCGCATCATGCGCCTCGGGCGATCGCCGATGCTTTAGAAAAAAAAGGATTGATCGTGCGGCCGCTTGTCGGCGGGCTTAGGGTGACGATCGGTACAGCAGAGCAAAATGACCGCTTGTTAGAAGCTTTACAGATGTTCCGTGAAACCTCTATGGGGTATGAGGTAGGTTGAAGACATGTGTCAACAGGGAGGATCCATTTGAATGCGTTCTGTGGTCGTCATTGGATTGGGTCTC
>JAVERJ010000042.1:0-12055 GCA_034007185.1 Candidatus Carbonibacillus sp.
AGAACTGGAACATATGGTCCAAGACATGCAAGAAATTGTTTCTTTTGTGGAAAAACTGAATGAAGTACCGACAGATGACGTTAAGCCGATGATTCATCCGGTAAAGCTGATGATCGTCATGCATGAAGACAAAGTGCAGCGCACGGAAGATTTAGAAACTGTTTTGGGACAGGCTCCAGAGCGGAGCGGGACGTTTTTCCTCGTACCGCAGGTGCTTGGTGAGGCATAAGGGATACAGGTGTCTGCCGGGCGCAGGGACTGGCGAAGGACGATGATGAACACGAATGAACGTGCGGATATGGCACCGGACGGTGTCGATGGGCATGCGAAGTGAGATGGATGGAGGGTACATGAACCATGGGTGAGGCACTTTATGAAAAGTCACTCCTTGAGCTTCGGCAATTATTAGAAAACGGAGAAACATCTGTTTCAGAAGTGGTCGCGTCATATGTCACGCGTGTGCGGGAAGTCGAACCGACTGTAGGCAGTTTTATTGACTTTGCTGACGAAGAGGAGCTTCTAAAGTTGGCAAAGGCATTGGATGAAAAGGTGGCAGCACGGGCGGTCGATATGGCTCATCTCCCCTTATATGGTTTACCTGTCGGCGTCAAAGATAATATTGCGGTTCTTGGTATGCGAATGACCAACGCTTCGCGTATGCTTGAGAATTATAAGCCGCCGTATGAAGCGACAGTTGTAAAGCGTCTGCGCGAAGCGGAAGGAATCATCGTCGGAAAATTGAATATGGATGAATTTGCAATGGGCTCTTCTACTGAGACATCTCAACTTCAAAGAACGCGCAATCCTTGGCATACAGATTATGTACCAGGAGGATCGTCCGGGGGGTCGGCAGCAGCCGTTGCTGCTAGGGAAGTTGTATTTGCTTTTGGCACGGACTCCGGTGGGTCGATTCGTCAGCCTGCATCGTATACGGGCGTTGTCGGATTTAAACCGACGTACGGGCGCATCTCTCGTTATGGTGTGGCAGCCTTTGCTTCATCGTTTGATACGGTAGGGTTTTTAACCCGTGATGCGCTTGATGCCGCCTATGTCTTAGACATCTTTTCAGGGTTTGATGAAAAAGATTCGACGAGTCTCCCACATGAATCGACCAAGGTGTTTGAGACATTGAAAACGCGTGATCCGCTGAGTTTCGTACGTGGTTTACGGATCGCGGTACCCCATGAATTTATGGGGGATGATATTCATCCGGAAGTAAAAACGCGCATAGAAGAAGCGTTCCGCGTGTTCGAAGAAGCGGGCGCGCATATTGAATATGTTCATTTCCCGCACATGGCTTATGCCGAACCAGCTTACTACATTTTAACGTCTGCAGAAGCATCATCGAATATGAGTCGGTTTGATGGCGTGCGTTATGGTTATCGGGCCAAAGACGTTGAAGACATCGAAACGATGTTTAAAAAAACACGGAGTGAAGGCCTGGGCTGGGAAGTTAAGCGCCGTATTTTACTCGGCACGTTTAGTTTAAGTGCCGGTCATTATGAAGCGTTTTATCAAAAGGCGCAGAAGGTCCGAACTTTGATTCACGAAGATTTTGCGCGCATGTTTGCCGATTATGATGTCGTTCTTGGTCCGACGACACCAACAGCTGCTTTTAAATTTGGAGAACGTCTAAACGATCCATTGGAAATGTACAAAAGCGATTTGTTAACGGTCGTGGCCAATTTGGCGGGTCTTCCTGCCATCAGTGTTCCTGCAGGTTTTACGTCTTTGGGTCTCCCTGTGGGTCTGCAGATCATGGGTCCGGTGCTCGGCGATGAACATGTGCTTGGTGTGGCCCATGCTTACCAATCGTTAACCGAACATCATCGTGCATGTCCGGTACTGTAAGACAAGCGCTGTAGGACAAGCACTTTAGGACAATGCTTACGATGCTTTAAGACGTTTTTGGTGCATTTTTGTCGAATACACGCCATGCTGCGCAGGAGAAAGGGAGGGATAGGCATGTCCTACGTGACCGAATCCGTCAATGAGACGTATGAAACGGTTGTTGGTTTAGAAGTACACGTTGAACTCGCCACCAAGACAAAACTGTTTTGTCGTTGCTCGACCTCTTTTGGAGATGAACCCAATGCCAATACGTGTCCGATTTGTCTTGCTCATCCTGGGACATTGCCTCAACTGAATGAAGAAGCCGTCGCTTATGCGATTAAGGCGGCACTTGCGCTCGGATGTGAGATCGCCGAAGATACGAAATTCGACCGTAAAAGTTATTTTTATCCAGATCTCCCCAAGGCATATCAGCTGAGCCAATATGATCAACCGCTCGGTCAACATGGAAAGATTGAAATTGAAGTTGATGGTGTACGAAAGACGATTCGTATTGAACGGGTACACTTAGAAGAAGATGCTGGAAAACTTTTGCATACACCTGGCGGGACGCTCGTTGATTTGAACCGAGGTGGCGTTCCACTTATCGAGATCGTTTCTGCGCCAGATCTTCGCTCTGGAAAAGAAGCACGTGCCTATTTAGAAAAGTTAAAGACCATTCTTTCCTATACAGGGGTATCGGATGTACGGATGGAGGAAGGTTCGTTGCGCTGCGACGCGAACGTCTCCGTACGACCGCTTGGAGAAACGCGCTTCGGTACGAAAACTGAGATTAAAAATATGAATACGTTTAGTGGTGTCGAAAAAGCCATCGAATATGAAGCGGCAAGGCAGGCGGAAGTGTTAAAGCAAGGGGGGACGATTCGTCAAGAAACACGTCGTTTTGATGAGGCCCGTCGGATGACGATTGCCATGCGCAGTAAAGAACGCGCCCAAGATTATCGTTATTTTCCGGATCCGGATCTCGTCCCCTTTACGGTCTCGAAAGCATGGGTGGAGGAGATTAAACAAACCATTCCAGAACTGCCAGATGCACGACGTGCACGTTACATGGCAGAATATGGGCTATCCGCTTACGATGCTTCTGTGTTGACGTTGGAACGTGCGCTCGCTGATTTTTATGAAGCAGCGGTTCGCTCAGGCGGCGATCCTAAAGCGATTGCCAACTGGCTGATGGTCGAAGTCCTCGGTTATCTCAACAAAGAAAATAAGACTCTGAGCGATACGCCTATGCGTCCGGAACACTTAAGTGAGCTTGTGAAGCTGATCGAAGAAGGTGTGATCAGTGGGAAGATCGGAAAAAGTGTGCTACCGGAGATGTTGGCAAGCGGAGAAGCCCCGCGCACGATCATCGAGAAAAAAGGGCTCATCCAAATTCAAGATACGCGCGCACTGGAGCCGATCATTGCTCAAGTGATCGAAAACAACCCGCAATCGGTTGCTGATTATCGCGCTGGAAAAGATCGCGCGCTCGGTTTTCTCGTCGGTCAGGTGATGAAAGAGACGAAGGGCAAAGCCAATCCACAACTGGTCAATGAACTGTTATTAAAAGCGCTTCAGTCTTAAGAAGCGCTTCTCTTGTCCTTTTCTCATAACGCTATACGTGTATAAAGTTGGGTGAATGAAACGTGCCTCGATCGATTTCCGGATTAACACTTGGTCAGACGATCAAACTTCATATAACATCTTTGAATTCTGAAGCGCAAGGTATTGCCCGGCATGAAGGATATACACTTTTTGTACCTGGTGCGCTTCCTGGTGAGCATGTTTGGGCACGAATCACCAAACTCAATCCGACATATGGTTTCGCATCGTTGGAGCAAATTGAGCATGCTTCGGAAGAACGCCTGAATCCGCCGTGCCCGATATATGACGACTGCGGCGGATGCCAGATTCAGCATATGTCGCATGGGTTGCAGAAGGCGTTTAAAGAACAGCTTGTACGCGATGCACTGGTGCGCATTGGACGTTTTTCAGAAGAAACTGTGTCCATGCATCTGTATCCGTTGTTAGACATGGCAGAACCTTGGCGTTATCGCAATAAAGCACAAGTACCTGTACAAAGTGTAGAAACCTTCATGCAGGCTCAGAACGAAGTGCATCGGACATTGGCGCAACGCCGTTCGAATACCTCAAGAGAAAGTCGACAAACGTTAGCGATTGGCTTTTATGCACGGCGCTCGCATCGCATTACCCCGCTCGAGGGGTGTCCTTTGCAAAAATCTGCTGTGGAAAAGGGCATGGTTGTCGCGCGCAACGTATTGCGTTCACTTGGCGCTAAGCCATACGATGAGATGAACCATACAGGCGATATTCGTCATATCGTTGTGCGCACCACGCGTGATGAAGATGCGCTTTTGGTTGCACTTGTCACCCGAACGTCGCCTCTTCCGTATGAAAAAGCGTTCGTACGTGCGCTCCGAGCCAGTCTTCCAGAGGTTAAAAGTATCAGTATCAATGTTCAACCCAAACGTACCAATGTCATTTTTGGAGATATGACGCGTCTTCTATGGGGAGAAGAAGGTCTGATTGACCGGATTGGATCGATGCGCTTTTTAGTGTCGTTACGTTCTTTTTTTCAGGTTAATCCCATACAGACGGAAAGACTCTACGAGATCGTTAAAACGTATGCCCAACTCACTGGTAAAGAAACGGTCGTTGATGTTTATAGCGGTGTAGGAACCATTGCGCTTTTTCTGGCCCCTTATGCACGCCGTGTCATTGGCATCGAGTCTATTGCTGATGCTGTAAGCGATGCTCGGGAGAATGCCAAGCTAAACGGTGTTGACCACGCTTCATTTATTGAGGGAGAGGCCGAAGGCGTTTTGGCTCGAGTCGTTCAGGAGCTCGGGGGGGTCGACGTGCTCATCGTCGATCCACCGCGCAAAGGTCTGGCGCCGCAAGTGGTCGAGGCGATTGTGCATGCTCGACCGAAGCGCTTTATCTATGTCTCTTGCAATCCAGCAACACTTGCACGCGATTTACGTCTTTTTGTCGACGCGGGTTATCGCTTAGAGAAGATTCAACCGGTGGATATGTTCCCGCAGACGGTCCATGTGGAGACGGTCGTCTTGATGACAAGGGCAAATGAATAGCAATCAAAATGTCTTTAATATCATAAAAACAGTTTATGGTTTGGTAGTTTTGTCTTTTTTACAAGCTTTTTTGCTGCAAGGGATATGAGATCTTCCAAGTGTCCATGTGAGGAGCGCGATGGTATGACGAAGGGCTTGCTAAGACTTTGGAATCAGTGGGCAAGCTATAACAGAAATATTAAACTTATTTTACTGACCCAGCTTTTGTTTTCTATCGGTATGGGGATGTTTATGATTGTGTACAACCTGTACGTGCGTGCGCTTGGCTATGAACAGATCATTGTCGGAGAGGTTGTCTCTAGCATGGCTTATGGGACGGCTCTCGCGCTTGTACCAGCGGGAATTTTGAGCGATCGTCTGAGCCGTAAAAAGCTTGTCGTCTTTGGTGGAATGATGACCGTAAGCACACTTTTTTTACGTTCAGTGCTTGAACAGGCGGATGGGTTGATCCATGCTGCTTTTGTTGAAGGCGTGTTTGCTGCGCTTATTCAAGTGTCATTTGTGCCACTATTATCAGAGTATTCTCGAGAGGAAGAGCGTGTCCATCTTTTTAGTATGCTTTTTGCCCTTAACATGGGAGCGAATATCTTCGGCAATCTCGGCGGTGGCTTCATGAGTGATGGGTGGATGCGTATGTTTGGTATGAGCGAAGTTCTCAGTCTGCGTTGGACGCTCTTTGTCAGCATCATGATCATTATGGCGGCGATCGTTCCTATGATGAAGATTCAAGAGACACAAAAGAAAGTAAAAACGAAGGCGATGCGACCGATTTTAACGGAAATTCAAGAACAACAAGTGACTACAGGGCATCGCGCGTCTTTATTCAATTTTATAAAGGTCCATTTTCCTTCGCTGCGTTTGATTTTCTTATTTTCTATTGCCCAACTTTTTATTGGCTTTGGCGCGGGTTTGGTCATACCTTATTTAAATCTTTATTTTGCGGATCGTTTTGCTGCTTCAGCTTCTGTGATTGGATTGATTGTATCTTTAGGTCAGGCGGCAACTGCTTTGGCGATGTTGTTCGGGCCGATGGTTGTGCGACGATTCGGCGAAGTAAAGGCCATTGTTGTTTTACAGCTTGCGTCTATTCCTTTTTTACTCTTGACAGGATTGACAAACATACTCTTTTTAGCTGCACTCGGTTATCTTTTTCGCCAAGCGCTCATGAATGCCGGTACGCCCATTCAAATGTCGATGATGATGAACAAAGTTCATGAACGTTTTCGTGGTTTGGCCAACAGCATCAGTGCGGTTAATTTTAATCTCGGCTGGGCGCTGATGGGGCCAGTCAGTATGCAGATCGTTCAGGCAAAAGGGCCTTATTGGGGATATGCTATCGTGTTTATGATAACGGCTTTATTATATCTCGTCGGCAGTATTTATTTTTATATGATATTTCGAGATACGAATGAACGTGCGTACGCTTTATCCGTTAAAAATCGTATATAAACTTTGGTCATAACAAAATCACATAGATCATAAGAGTTTGTTATATACTGTCCCAAAAAAGCAGCAGTCGGTGAATCTGCTGCTTTTTGTATGTTAAAATACTGTTAAAGCATAAAGTCCAAGGGCTTTATAAGCCTATGAAAACAAAAACTGTACAAACAGGAAGAAGGGGAAGGATGGCTGCGGAAGGTAAACAGGCGAAACAAACGACACGTACTTTGATGAAGGATCGACACAAAGATGCTTCTCAGCACGAGTCAGTCTTGGCCAAAAGACGTTCCTTGTCACAGTCGATCAAGCGATCGTATGGGCGTGGGCGGTTTGAGACGATACGCGTGCTTTTTTGGACGTTCTTTAAGATAAGTCCAGTGACGTTTGGGGGTGGGTTAGCCGTCATTCCGCTTTTAGAAAAAGAGCTTGTAGAGCGTCGGGGGTATATCACACGAGAAGAAATCATCGATTTGTTTGCTGTCGCTCAAACCGTTCCTGGAGCGATTGCTGTGAATGTCGCAACGTTTTTAGGGTATCGATTGGTCGGTCCAATGGGAGCCATTATGGCAACGGTTGGGGCGATTTTACCAACGTTTTTAATCATGTTGTTGCTGTCAATTTTTTATTTGAGCGTTGCGCATCATCCGCTGGTTGAGGCGGCGATGTATGGACTGAGACCGGCCATCGTTGCATTAATCGCCTTTGCTGGGGTGCGCGTGGCGCGCACGGCTCTCATCGATGGCTTGACGGTCGGCATCGCAGCCGGGACGTATGTGTTGCTCACCTTCCTTCATTTTCATCCAGTGCTTGTTATTTTTTTAGGTGGTGGGTTTGGTCTGCTGGTCGGTTGGTGGCGGCGTTGGCGTCTTGCAGTTCGTGGAAAATTAAAGTGAAGGTTCGTTATGTTATCATGATGATGGAAGGTTTACATGAGCCGTTAACGCGATAATTCGATGGAGACGCTTGTGAAAAGCGCGTAACAAGGCAATCAAGGCAATCGGGAAAATGGTATGGTATAAGGACGTTCTTTGCGCGTCAGTTCGAGGATAGATGCGTATGATGTGCGGGGGGATGAAAGGATGCCAATAATCTGGCTGCTCATAGTAACGTTTTTAATCGTTGGGGTTGTGAGTTTTGGTGGCGGTTATGCGATGTTACCGATTATCGATCACATGGTGGTTGGAACGGAGCATTGGTTTAGTGAACGACAATTTGTGGATATGATTGCACTGGCCAGTATGGCTCCGGGTCCAATTGCCGTCAATGCAGCTGTAATGGTCGGATATCAACTGATCGGGTTTTGGGGAGCACTTGTAGCAGCGATGTCCGTTGCACTGCCATCTTTGCTTTTAATTTTGATTTTTGCTCGAGCTTTTTTTAAATATCGCACCCATCCCAATCTTGTTCAAGCATTTTATGGGCTTCGGCCAGTGATTGCGGGAATGATTTTTTATGCAGCGACGTCTTTTGCGCTTCGTAATGAACTGCTCGGACTGAAGATAGATTGGATCGCCCTTGGTCTACTCATCATCGCTTTTTTAATGTTTTGGCGTACGCGTCTTCATCCAGCCTTAATTTTATTGATGTTTGCTTTTGTCGGTATCTTCATCCAGTATGTTATGTAAAAGCGCCCGTATGTGATGAACACATGCGGGCGCTTGTGCTTTTGTAAGAACGTTGAAGGGTAAGATCTATACGATGGTCTCGATCTTAAAACTTAAAACATGAAACGGGGCAATATGGACTGCAAGTGAGACATTGACAGATGTCTTTACGGTTAGTCATCTTGTCTTTGCAAGGCTTCGTGACCTTTTTCAGTGACGGTATAACCTTCTACAGTGTCTACAACCAAGCCTGCGTCCGTCATTTCACGTAAGCTGGCTCTCACTTTAAATAAAGGTACATCCAATAATTGTGCCAGTTGTTCTGCAGGTTTTGGTTGAATCTTGATTAACTCGAGTAACTTTTTCGCTTGTTCGGAGAGGTTGCCGCGATCTGTGACACATGCCACCATCGATCATCCCTTCATTGATTATAAAATTTATTAAAAATATTAACTATTATTTTTCATTATATTTTCTTCTTGCTTAAATACCAGTCGATCACTTCGATGTCTTTCTCTTTCATGCGCGCTTCGGCTGCTTCAACTGTGGATGGGGTAGGCACGATGACGGCATCGCCTGGACGCCAGTTGGCCGGTGTAGCAACATGATGTGCATCTGCTGTTTTTAAGGCTTGGATCAGACGCAACACTTCATCCATATTACGGCCTGCTGAAAGTGGATAGTAAATGATGGCCCGAATGACTTGCTTATCGTCAATGATAAACACAGCCCGCACTGCTTCAGTGCTATGTTCTTCAGGCATGATCATACCAAACGTTTTGGCGACGTTCATATCTAGATCGGCAACAATGGGGAATTCAATTTTGACACCCATTTTTTCTTCGATGTTGCGTGTCCAAGCAATATGGGAGTACAGACTATCGACGCTGACACCGAGTAGTTCAACGCCAAGTTTTTTAAGTTCCGGATATATCTCTTGGAAGGCGATAAATTCTGTTGTGCAGACAGGCGTAAAGTCAGCGGGGTGTGAAAAAAGAATCAACCAAGAACCAGCGTAGTCGGAAAGACGAAGCGTACCATGCGTGGTCACGGCTTCGAAATCAGGTGCTTTTTCACCAATACGCGGCATGGAATGGGGTGTGTTTGCGATCATCAATTCACTCATTTTAACATCCTCCTTAGATTTGAACTGAGTATATTTATTAACTACATGCTCATTGTACCCCAAGGGGTTGTCTCGAGCAATAGGGCGATTCACCTATTGTTATGTGTTCCTTAAACAATCGTTTTATGGCATAACGTCTGGATAAGATGCCTTTAGACGGTACAAGCTACAGATAAAGGATGAACATAAGATTATAGTATAGTACGGGCTTGACAAGAAAGAGACCGACGATAAACAAGTCGATCATAGAACGTCCATATTTCTACACCAACATAAGGCAGCAGTTCATGGAGAAAGAGGGCATGTCCAATGCATGTCGTAATCATCGGTGGCGGCACGGGGGGTCTTACGGTAGCGAATCGTCTCGGGCGTATATTATATCGTGAATTAAAAAACGGAGAACATTTGGTAACCCTCATTACCGATCGCAAGTTGCATGATTATCAGCCGGGTTATATGTTTTCAGCGCTGAATGCCCATCCTATGCAACATTATGAACGCCCAACGCTATCGCTTTTACATTATCACGTCGATCTGGTGGTAGAAGCTGTTCAGTCTATCGACTTTGAGAAGAAAAAGGTTAAGGCTGATACAGATTATGATTATGATCTTTTGGTCATTGCGACAGGCAGTGTACCGGATATGGATAGTATTCCCGGCGCATCAGAGACGGCGCATACATTTTATACCAAAGAGGGTGCGGAACAGTTAAGAGGTGTTTTGGCGCGTTGGAAAGGCGGGCGTGTGGTCGTGACGATCGATTTGCCGCATAAATGCCCAGCAGCACCGCTTGAGTTTCCATTGCTTTTAGATCATCAATTCCGAACAAGGGGTATCCGGTCCTTGACAGAAATTGTTTACACGTATCCCCTTGATCGTTTAAACGTGTTAGAGTCTTTAGATGTATGGGCCAAACCGGAGTTTGAGCGCCGAAACATTCGCGTTGAGACATCGTTTATTCCGGAACGCGTCGATGTGCACAAGCGTGCCTTGATCGGTGTTGATAAGCGCGTGATTCCTTTTGATCTTCTCGTTGTTGTCCCCCGCCATCGTGGTGCAGATTTGAATCGTAAGTTAAGGATCGCTGATGATCTTGGTTTTTTGCCCACAGACCCTTCGACCTTAAAACTGAAGGGGTATGACGATGTTTATGTCCTCGGTGATGCAACCAATCTTTCTTTTCCGTACTTAAAAGCTGGAGCGACGGCTCACTTTCAAAGTGAAGTCGTTGCTAAAAATATTGCTGATCGACTGCGCGGTCTTCCGGAGACAGCGATGTACGATGGGAAATTCATTTGCTTTATGGATGATACTGAAAAATCGTCGAGCTTTATTTTTTATGATAACGATCACCCGCCGCGTGTGGCGACAACAGGGGGGCTGATGCATTTATTTCGTGAAGCCTATCATGAATTTTATTGGTTGACGGTGCGTGCTTTGTTATGACGGTACGTGTTTTGCTATAACGGTACGTGCTTTGTTATAGTAGGGGGTGTAGAGGATGGCACATATTTTAAAGACGACAGAAAAAAAACTGAATGGCAAACGCAAACATATTAAGCATCTATCCGATACACGCTCAGAACAGTTATTCGATGGACGCCCCAGCATGGTCTCTGAGGAAGTGGCCGAAGAACTTATTCCGTTAAGCGATAAGAAAGCATCCTACGATATGCCGGAACGCGATGCCCTTCTACAGCTTATGGAAACGTTGGAACGCTTTCATCAAAATGGGACGTTAAAAGCGCTTCAAGAGTATGCAGAGGTTCTTACCGCGATGAAGCATTCCCTCTCACGAGATTGGGTTAGAGAGATGGCCGCCAGAGCCACACAGTTGATCGAGCGTTTTGATGATATGGTTCAGCGGGGAGCGTTGGAAGGCCTAACGTCTTTAATCGAAGCTTATGATCAGGCTGTCTTAGAACGGGAAGCACACCGCCGTCCGGTGAGTTTATTTCGATTGGTGCGTCTTGCTTTGGACCCATCGGTAAGGGATAAGGCAGCACTTGCACTTTGGACATTAAAGTTTTGGCGTGAAGCATCAGAGGATAATATCAAAAAAGATAAGTAAGCATGACAGCTCATAAAAATGGCCAACGTCATGATGCGCATTTTTTAAATTCATATGTTATCATAAAAAATAAGCACAACGTTTGACCGTCTGTGCTTTTAAATTTTGGTGTAAAGATTAAGAAATTAAAGAAGGATGTTCTTAAAACACCGCGTGGTTGAGGAGATGGTATGATGTCTAACCTATCAGATATTCTTGCCGTTCTTTTGGGTCATCGTTCCATTCGTAAGTATAAACCGGATAAGATAGAGCGGAGCACCGTCGAGACGATCATTCGAGCTGCACAAGCTGCTTCGACATCAAGTTATTTACAACCTTATACGATCATTGGAATTCAAAACCGCGAGACGTTAAAACGGTTGGCCGATCTTTCAGACAATGCGCATGTGCAAGAAGCACCGCTTTTATTAGTGTTTTGTGCTGATTTAAGGCGGTTAGAGAAGGCCAGTGAAGATGTGGGCGTACGTCCATATGTCGAGACGACAGAATCATTTCTTGTGGCGACAATCGATGCTGCTCTGGCCGCACAAAATGCAGCAATCGCTGCGGAGGCCTTGGGACTTGGCATATGTTACCTTGGGGGACTTCGCAACAACATTGAAGCTGTCGATAAACTGTTGCATTTGCCACACCGGGTTTACCCATTGTTTGGCATGACCATCGGCTATCCGCTCGAAGCACCGGAGCTCAAACCACGCCTTCCGCTTTCTGTTGTTTATCACGAAGAATCGTATGATGTGGGGCGTGATGAAGGGTTAGAGGCTTATGATGCGACCATTCAGGCGTATTATCGTAAACGCTCGGGTGGACGGCGGGAGATGACGTATCGCGCGCTCGTTGCGCGCGTACTGGGAAGTCCAAGGCGTGC
>JAVERJ010000043.1:0-11955 GCA_034007185.1 Candidatus Carbonibacillus sp.
TTATATTGAACCGCATGCGCATCCTTTTCAACTGTATCATCCGTATACGTTGGCGGAGTTTGCTCTTGTGCACGGGACAACCGTTCTTATTGCCGACAACATGATGATGTTTCATGCCCTTGATCTGAAGTCATGGCAGACTTTGATGGAAAGCATGCAAGTTCATCCGCTGCACTGGTTGTGGTGGGCACGCGTGACACCCCAGGCTCGTGATACACGATCTCATCATCGTTATACAGAAGAAGCATTGAACACTTTGGCAGTAGACCCTCATGTGATTCAGGCGGGTGAACTTACGGATATTCGACCGCTTGTGGAAGGGGATGTGTCATATCTTAAACGGCTTTCCCCTTTTATTGAAGCAGGTAAACGCATTGAAGGACACGCCCCCGGTGCGTCTTTAGAAACGTTGACTCGGCTCAAGTTAGCAGGTGTGACGGCTGATCATGAAGCAATCGATGAAGATGAATTGTTACGGCGCTTGCGCCTTGGTTACTACGCCGCGCTCAGGCACTCCTCAATTCGGCGCGACCTTCCAACCCTCCTGACTGGGCTTAAAGCGCTTTCGACCGGATGGGAACGTGTTATGCTCACGACCGATGGCTCTACACCGCCATTTTTAGAAGCGGGTTTAACCGATGCGCTTTTACGTCTGGCCATGACTGAAGGCATACCGCCTGAACTTGCTTACCGCATGGCAACCTTCAATCCAGCAACTTATTATCGTCTAGACGGGCGTCTTGGTTCGATTGCCCCAGGACGTCTGGCCGATATAAACATTCTTCCCGCAGTGAATGAACCGACTCCAACGTCGGTAATCATTGGCGGACGTATACGCGTCAAAAATGGCATGGTGACAGACCCGTTGCCGTCATTTCCGTATGAGAAAAAAGAACGTGTATGGATCGATCCCTCTGCCTTAACCGTCGATGACATGGCGATTGCGTGGTCCGCTTCCGAGGATTTTCCTGTACTTCATCTATTAAGCGATGTCATTACTGTTTTAAAGCCGATGTCTTTACCGGTAAAACATGGCATCATTGATCTAAGTACCCGTTCCGACTTACACTACATCTATGTTCTTGATCGAGAGGGAAAGTGGTTGGCGCGTGGTGTGATCAGTGGTTTTGCTGAACGTGCCTTCTCCCTTGCTTCAACGTACACTGCAAGTGGTGATCTATTGCTGATTGGCTCGCATCCAGGGTCTCTTTTCAGATTAAAAGATGCAGCTAAACGCCAAGGCGGGATATATGTGGAGTGGGAAGAAGATAGAGCGTATCAACGTTATGTGTTACCGTTACCTTACGACGGACATATGAGCGATTTGAGCATGGATCGACTGATTGCTGAAACGAAAACTTTGGTTGGGCATCTAAGAGCGTTAGGGTTTAAGCATCCTGATCCGATTTATACACTGCTTTTTTTGACATCAACGCATCTTCCCCGCGTACGTATGACAGAAGAAGGTGTATACTTAGTGAAAGAACGAAAAGTGGTGCTTCCTTCAAAAGTGTTAAAGTGATAAAATGTATTTTTTTATGACCGGTGAGTGGATCTTCTTCATTCTTTAGAGGTACGAGATGAAAAGGGAAGAGGAAGGAGTTATACATTGTGCAGAAGAAAAACAAACATGAATTTTTTGGGTTGATGTTGATTGGGGTATTGGTTATGCTCTTGATTGTAACGAGTGGTTGTCAAAAATCGTCTACTGAAACGATGCATTCAACACCTGACGATACGACAAATCAGCAAAGTGAAGAAAACACTCAACCATCACCATCCACGACGAGCGAGGATCAAAATTCACCATCATCGACAGCTGATCGACCTTATATCGCGCCTCTCACCGGGCTGCCCTCGGATATGCCTAGTGACCGGCGCATCGTGATGGTGATGATCGAGAATTCAGATGCCGCCCGCCCGCAATCGGGACTCGATCAGGCCGATGTCGTCTATGAAGTATTGGTAGAAGGAGGGATCACACGTTTTGCGGCTTTTTATCAAAGTAAAGTACCGCAAACGATAGGGCCGGTTCGCAGCATTCGTCCATATTTTATTGATCTGGCGCAGGGCTATGATGCGATCATGGCACACGCTGGCGGATCCCCAGAAGCACTTAAAATCATCGCTCAAGGTGGGCTTCCGAGTCTCAATGCGGTTAATGATGGTGCAGCCGACCCTTATTTTTGGCGTTCAAATTTAAGGAAAGCGCCCCATAACCTTTATACCGATCTAGATCATCTTTTTGCGTTGGCAGAAAAAAAGAAGTTTCGCACACAGTCTGTACCGCCTACCTTTCATTTTATCGATGGGACGCCTCCAGTCGGTGGGGATGAAGCACAGACGATCGATATTCCTTATCATTCAAGTTATAAAGTCGTTTACACATACGATCAAGAACATAAACGGTACGATCGGTATATTGGTAAGAAGCCACATACAGATTTAACGACCGGAGAGACACTTCATGCGACAAACATCGTTGTTCTTTTTGCGAAACACCGCTCATTGGACAAAGAAGGTCGTCTGGCAGTCAACTTTACAAGTGGCGGAAAAGGGTATGTGTTTATGCAAGGCAAAGTGTATCCCGTTCATTGGGAAAATGTACGGGGCTTGTTGCGCGTGTTTTATGAAAATGGTGCTGAGGTGGCTTATACACCCGGGACGACGTGGGTAGAAGTCGTCCCGGATGTCGGTGTATCTGTAAAATATGAATAAGCAAAGCGTCCTTTTATGTTTTACAATACTAAAGCTTTTGTGTATAATGAGAGCGGGGTGATACCATGCGCATAGAACGGTTAAAACCATATGGCATTGACCTATTGTTTGAAGCGATTCTCTCCCTAGAAACGATGGAAGAATGCTATGCTTTTTTAGATGATTTATGTACGATCAATGAACTCAAAGCGCTTGGACAACGTCTGCAAGTTGCAAAACTTTTACGTGAAGGTGAGACGTATGCGACCATCGAAGCCAAGACGGGTGCTTCAACTGCCACGATTTCACGTGTCAAACGCAGTTTGAATTATGGTAACGATGGGTATGATCTCGTCTTTGAACGCTTGAAACGAAAGCAGATGTCACAAGAAAAAGAAACGGAAACGGTTCCTGATAAAGCATAAGTTCTACGAGTCCATATCGTTGAAATCGTGTACAACCAGAAGATGCACGCACCGTGCGCTGGTGTATCGTCTATCCACCAAGGCAGATGGCCTTGGTTTTTAGTTTGCTCTCAACGCTTAAGTTCAGTACAATCGTAAGGAAGCATGAAATGACCGTCTCTGTATCTTGCCAACGTTGATTCGCATAAAGGGGAGAGTACGATGAAAAAGACACGTGCCCAACAAACCATCGGCGCATATGAAACATCGAATCAGGAAAAGCTGCAAAACGTCGAAGATGATCATGCGCATATCGATCATCGCGTCGGTGCAGAACGGCTGGAAAAACTTCTCTCTGGCCTGAATCCGGCGCAACGTGAAGCAGTCTTGACGACAGAAGGGCCGCTTTTAGTCGTGGCAGGCGCCGGAAGTGGAAAGACACGTGTTCTGACACATCGCATTGCTTATCTTTTATTAAAAGGCGTACGACCAGAACATATCCTAGCTATTACTTTTACCAATAAAGCGGCTCGAGAGATGAAAGAGCGCACCGAAAAACTGGTGGGAGAAGATGCTCGGTGTGTGTGGCTGTTTACATTTCATGCTTGGGCGGCGAGACTTTTACGCATGGAATATGCGGCGCTTGGTCTGAAGTCGGATTTTACGATATATGATGCAGATGATAGTGAGCGCGTATTAAAACAGGTGATCCGCGCCCGGAATCTCGATGAGAAAAAATTTCCTCCACGTCTGTTCAAAGGGAAAATTAGCCAGCTTAAAAACGAAGGTATGACCGTTCGTGCTTTTTGGGATCAGGCTGAGACATTTGAACAAAAAAAACTGGCTGAATTGTATCAGGCATACGATGAAGCATTAAAAGCACAACAAGCGCTCGATTTTGATGATTTATTGTTGTACACCCTCGTTCTTTTTCGTTCACGACCAGATATTCTGGAAAAATATCAAGAACGTCATCGATATATTTTAATTGATGAATATCAAGATACCAATCGCGTTCAGTACGAACTCATCCGCCTTTTGGGTCGTCGTTATCAGAATGTCTGTGCCGTCGGGGACGGTGATCAATCGATTTATAAATGGCGCGGTGCTGATGTCCGTAACCTTTTGGCCTTTGAACGTGATTTTAAAGATGTTCGGACCATTTTATTAGAGGAAAATTACCGCTCAACACGTCTTATTTTGCACTCTGCCAATCATGTCATTTCAAAAAACCGAGTTCGCAAGCCTAAACAGCTTTGGACATCCAATGCTTATGGGGAAAAGGTTGCACTTTATATCGCTTATAATGAAAACGATGAAGGCCGGTTCATCGCGGATGAAATACAAAAACTCAAAGCGAACGGAAGGCAGTACCAAGAGATCGCCGTCTTATACCGTATGAATGCACAATCACAACCGATCGAACGGGCGCTCGCTTTAGCAGGTATTCCTTATCGAGTCATAGGCGGACTTAAATTTTACGAACGCAAAGAAATTAAAGATGTGCTTGCGTATTTACGACTTTTGGCCAATCCGTATGATACCGTCAGTCTTGCACGTATTATTAACACACCGCGTCGTGGTATTGGAGAAGCTACGATCGAGCGTATAAGCCTTCTCGCTCAGGAAAGCGGATTATCCATTCTTACACTCTTAAAAGATGCGCCGCGTTATGGTTTTAAAAACGTGATCGCTGCACGATTGGGCGCCTTTGCTGAAATGATGGACCGTTTACGGAAAGACGTTGAACGGGGTGAGCCTTTAAGTACGCTCATTAAAAACGTGTTGACGATCAGCGGCTACCTCACGATGCTCGAAGAAGAAGCGATCGATGAGCAAGGGAAGGGAAGGCTAGAAAATGTCCAACAATTTCTCTCTCAGGCTAAAAACTATGAAGAAGAACAGGAGGGTGCTGACTTATTTACGTTTCTCGCCGATATTGCCTTGGTGAGCGATCTCGATACACTGGATCAGACTGCGGATGCAGTGACGTTGATGACGCTTCATAGTGCCAAGGGTCTAGAATACCCTGTTGTTTTTCTGCCGGGCATGGAAGAAGGCTTGTTCCCGACGTATCGCGCGGTTACATCCGGAGAAGATGACGATATCGAAGAGGAACGACGGCTCATGTACGTTGGGATTACCCGCGCCCGTGAAAAACTGTATCTCTCCTATGCGACGACGCGCACACTCTTTGGACGAACAAACCCTACACAGCCATCCCGTTTTGTGGAGGAACTACCTAAGGACGCCGTGGAACGACTGGACACCTCCGCACATGCACAGAGGAGGGAAAGTCAACAGTTTCAACCCGGTCCCAAAGGCCCCAACCATGGCCGCCTGAATGATGCAGCATTAACCGTAGGCGATCGAGTCCGCCATCAAAAATGGGGTGAAGGAACCATTGTTCAGATCAAAGAAAGCGGTAGCGATACCATCCTCGTCGTTGCGTTTGCGGCTCCTCATGGCCTCAAACAGCTCATTCAAGCTTATGCGCCCTTGGAAAAAATATAATAAAAAATCAATGAAAGGATAGATCGGAAGGTGGATAACGGTCAACGCAACTTGGAACAAGAAAAACAAAAGATCGAGGCGCTCGTTCATCAATTGAACCATTATAACTACGCTTACTATACGTTGGGTGAGCCACTCATCTCGGATGCAGAATACGATGCACTCTACGATGAACTGGTTCGACTGGAAAAGACAACGGGCATCATTTTACCCGACTCACCAACACAAAAAGTAGGGGCTCCGATTACAGGGCGATTTGTCCCGCACCGTCATCTTGCCCCGCTTTATAGTCTCGATAAAGCGACGACAGAAGGTGAACTTTGGAATTGGTATGAGCGCGTTCGACGTGCAGCGCAAGAGATGGATATCGACGTCGTACGTCTGGTGTTAGAGCAAAAATTTGATGGACTCACAGTTGTCTTAACGTATGAAGATGGATATCTCACCAAAGCTGCGACCCGCGGTGATGGAGAGGTTGGAGAGATGATCGTAGAGACGGTGAAAACGATCCCTTCTGTGCCCCTTTCTATCCTTGAAAAAAAAGGTCGTTACGAATTCCAGGGAGAAGCCATCATGCCGCGATCGCGTCTTTTTCAATATAACGAACGATACAGTCCACCGCTTGCCAATACACGAAATGGTGTGGCGGGTGCACTCCGCAATCAAAATCCAGTAGAAGTCAAACGTCGTGGTGTCGATATCTTTTTTTATCATGTTAATTATTCCGATCATAAAACGTTTGCCTCGCATCAAGAAATGATCGACTTTATACGCGCGATGCGCCTCAAGGTCCACCCCTATCTCAAAGTTTTTACCGATTTAACTGAGCTTCTTCAAGAAATTGAACGGTATAAAAACGAGCGGGAGAGGCTTGATTATGACATCGATGGTATGGTCATCAAAGTTGATGATCTCAGATTGCGCGAGCGTCTCGGGGCCACAGCGCGTCACCCTCGTTGGGCGATCGCTTGGAAATTCCCAGCAGACATCGTCACCACGCGACTTTTGGATGTTCTTTGGAATGTTGGGCGCACAGGCGTACTAACCCCTCAAGCGGTGTTGGAGCCAGTTTATGTTGGGGGTGTAACGGTCCGCCATGCGACACTCAACAATATTGAAGATATTGAACGCAAAGGATTGCTGTTTGCGTTGGGTCGACGCGTCAAATTAAGACGAAGTAATGATGTTATTCCGCAGATTTTAGGGTTGGCCGAGGATGAGGATGACACGCCCGATGAGGCGCACCGCATTGTGCCGCCTGGGGTGTGTCCCGCCTGCGGCTCACCCGTCGAAGTAGAAAACGGACTGATCTATTGCCCGAATACACTCTCCTGTCAACCACAATTGGTGAGAAGACTTGTTCATTTTGCTTCTAGGGAAGCGATGGACATCGAAGGCTTGAGTGAGAAAACAGCGGAACTTTTGTTAAGTCATGGTCTGATATCTGACTTAGCCAGTTTATATGAGCTCACCGTAGAAGATTTTTTATCGTTGCCCCGTTTTGCTGAAAAAAAAGCGCGAAACCTTTATGAAGCGATTCAAAATGCACGTGAGCGTCCGCTATCTCGATTTTTGAACGCCTTGGGCATTCACGGCGTAGGACGAGAAACAGCGCGTCTCCTTGCTGAACATTTTGGAACGCTGGAAGCTGTTCAGTCGGCAGAAAAGGAAGCACTCATGGCCTTAGAAGGTATTGGCGAGATCATGGCAGAGGCCATTTATACATTTTTCCGTACTCCGCATGTGCAAGAAACGTTGGAGCGATTTAATCAACAAGGTGTTCGACCGTTACCAGAAAATAGTCAAACCGATCGTGCCGCTCACGACGATGCAGACGAAAAACCGCTTCAAGGACTGACGTTTGTGCTCACCGGGATACTTGAACATTATACACGTGAGGATATGCGTGCGTTGATCGAAGCCAAAGGCGGTTCAGTCTCCGATACTGTCTCGCGCAAGACATCGTTCGTTCTGGCTGGCGAGAAAGCCGGCTCCAAAAAAGAAAAGGCATTGAAGTTAGGGATTCCGGTTTTGGAAGGGGAAAGTGCTTTTTTTGAACTGCTCAAAACGCGTGCCTTATCGACACGAGGTGAAGCCCAATGATCGGGTGGAAACGGTTGTGGGGTTATGTTGTATTAAGCTTGAGTGTCGTTTGGATCAGTGTCCTATTGCAGGGCTGTACCCTCCCTAAGCTCGGCACATCCAACGATCAGCCATTAGAAGAACCGGCCAAAGCGAAAGAAATGATTCCGGAAGTTGCACTAGGACAGACGTATTATCGTGTACCTTTACCGTATCAAGAAGGAAGTGGAAAACCAAGTTATGATAAATCGATTTTTCCTGCGCGTATTGATACAACGCGTTTAGAGCTAGGCATGATGGAAATTGCCCAAACGACGTTTCCGCCGGACCGTTTTGCGATGCAAGAAGGCCAAATTTTATCTCAAGATGATATTCGGGACTGGTTGGCGACGTATGACACCAATAAAAACACACTCGGTTTAAACGACCCGGATTATACGCGGCCACCGCTCATCTATTTGATGGAACGCGATTTCTTAAACGCGGAAAACGGTGACTTAGCTGGCGTGGGAATTGCGCTTGCCTTTCGGCCGAACCCTGAAGTTTTTTTAAAAGATGCACAAGGAGCACCTCTTCTCGATGAGACGGGACGTAAGAAAACAGAGACAAAAAATCTTACAGATGAGGAACTCATGGCCCTTACGCGATCTGCAGGCGACAAGATCAATCAAAGACTTGCTGAACGCGGGGTACATGTTCCCATTCTTTTTGTTGGTTTTGTGAGTGAACCGAACAGTACACTTCTACCTGGACGTTTTTTTGTGAAAGGTGTCGATATGAGTGGAGAGGCCCATGACATCAAATGGGAAACCTTTCGTGAACGCTATGTACTTTTCCCGGGAAATAAGGCGAAAACTGACAATGAAAAGCGGATGGAGGCGACATTTACGAGTTTTAATCAGGGCATCGAGACGTTTTTTTCACAATACACGGCCGTCGTTGGTCTAGCGCGATTGATTAATGACACACCCGTGGAGTGGACGTTTACCATTACAGCGGATTATCGCTCCAAAACACAAATTTTGGCGCTCCTTGAGACCATCGCTGAACTTGATAAAAGCATTCTCTCTCAGTCATTAGACGTCAGTGTATATGTGCAGACCATCGATCGGCTGCAAGGATTGTATGTACGAGGTGCGGGTAAAGAGCCTTTTTATCATCTATATCGCAATCAATAGCCGTATTGGCGAAAAACAATGGCTGCCATAGGGCGTGAGATTGAAGGGGTTTGGCCCTTGGATGATGTCTTACCATATGCCAGCACAGTACCTAGGCACTGCGCTGGACACATGGTACTGCGTACTGCGTTGGGCTTTTCATTGCTGTTTTTAAATGCATTGGGAGCTTTGTTTTGATGGTTCCGTGCTCTTTGAAGTGGTTTCATAATCCAAACTGTTTCAGTTTATAATATAAGGCGCCGCGGGAAATACCGAGTAGTTCGGCAGCCTTTTTTTTATTGCCTCCGGTTAAGCGCAGTGCATCTAAAATTTTCGATCGTTCTAAGGCGGTGGTATGTTCAGCTAGTGATCGCTGAAAACTGTTTGAATCCACAGTGTGTGCCATAACAGTATCTTTAGCGTAGGCTCGTTGTGAGGCTGCTGGCTCAGTGAATCCGGGATGATGATGGTCGATGGTTGATGATGAAAAGGCATCGATCGTTTTCAATTGAATAGGCTCAGGAAGATGGGCGAGATCAATGACTTTTTCTTTTGCATCTAAGACCAGGCGTTCGATGGTCTGTTGAAGCTGAGGGATGTTCCCAGGCCAGTCGTACCGTAACAGAGCGATGTGCGCTTCGCGGGAGAGCGACACTGTCTTTTTTTGATACGTTTCCTTGGCTTGTTCAAAAAACATACGCAAGAGCAAACCAAGATCCGTGGGGCGTTCTCGAAGGGGGGGGATATGCAAGATTGAGAAGCGATAGTACAACGCATCTAAAAATGTGCCTTGCGAAAGCATATGCTCTAAGATGGGTTCAGCCGTGGCGACCAGACTCGATGTCAATGGTTGGTCTTGATCACTGCCTAGCCGCCGAAAACGACCGTAGGAAAGCGCTTCGCTGAGTTGCGCCTGAAGAAGTTTGGGCCACGTATGAATATCTTTCATATAGAGGAAGCCTTCGGCGGTTCGTTCCAATAAACCTGCGGACGGTTGCGGTGGCCCTTCATAACCGAAAAGCTGAACAGCGAGCAACCCTTCAGGGACGGCCAGACTGTTCAACGTTCGTACATGTTCGAATCGATCCCCGTCGTGTACAAGTTTTTTAACGGCCCATCGGAATAAAAGGTGTTTGCCCGCACCGGAAGGACCGATCATAAGCACGGGACGTCTTTTTTTCATCTGTTCGCAAAGCGATTGCGCAAGGGGATAAAGCGTTGAGCGTTCAACAATCGACACAAAAAGATCGCCCATTTCAACATGTTCTTGTTCCCATAAAGCTTCTTGAAGATGAACGCTGTCGGTAATATCCCGTTCAATCGAGATAGCCCCACGCAATGTACCAGCGGCGTCGATGAGTGGTAGGGTGTTGATGATCACATGGCGATCTTCGCGCGGCCGATGGTAGATGTTGTAGACCGGCAGACGACTTTGCATAACATGAAAAAGCATCAGTGAACCTTTAGGAAAAAAATTGTGGATTGGTTTTCCGATAATCTCATCTCTAGGAATGGCGTACATCATTTCTGCAATACGATTCCAAGCGAGGACGATGCCGTGTTCATCGACGATGGTGATGGCATCATGTGAACCGTCCAAGAGTGGTTCAAACAAAACATCTTGGCGTGCTAAAAGGGATGAAAGGACTTTGTCATCGGCTGGCGGGGAGGGTGGATGGGTATCCAATGGTTTCACTTCTCTCACTCCTTGGATCTTTTTGATACCGTGCAAAAAGGGACCTTGCTGAAGAAAGCGTTATCATGTATAATTATTATAACACAGTGTTTAAAAAATAAACAGTCTAAAGCCATGGTCTTTCATGTTTGTGCGTCCGCATGTTCATTTTTTATGTGTCCACGTATGGGGGGATGCCCGTGAGTGCACTGATGCGTAAAACACTTCTCGGTATGTCGAAAAATCAGACGATGGCGCGTGTCGTCAAACGTTTGGGGCCTTTTTTAGGAACACGACGTTTTGTACCTGGTGAACGAATTGAAGATGCGATCTATCGCATCAAAGAGTTAAACGCTCAAGGCATCATGGCGACGGTTGATCATCTCGGAGAATTTGTGACGTCTCACGCAGAAGCAGAGGCGGCAACGGAGCAGGCGCTATTAACACTCAAAGCATTGCATGCTTCTGGTACAGAGAGTTATCTTTCCGTCAAATTAACACAGCTTGGATTAGACTTAGATGAGCGTTTTTGTGAACAAAACATGCGACGCATTTTAGACGAAGCCCGCAAGTTGGGGCGTTTTGTGCGTATCGATATCGAGGATTACGCACGCAATGAAAAAACGTTATCGCTTTTTGAACGTTTGATCCAAGATTATGGTCACGAGACCATCGGTCTAGCCTTACAATCTTATTTGTACAAAACGGAAGGCGACTTAAAACGTTTAAGTGTCTTTCGACCCAACATCCGTTTTGTGAAAGGGGCTTATCAAGAATCCAAAGATGTCGCCTTTCCGGATAAAAAAGATGTTGATCAAAACTACATTCGGCTTGTGGAACAACATCTTTTATCCGGTCATTATGCTGCGATTGCTACGCATGATCTTGCGATCATTGAGACGCTGAAACGTTTCATCGATCAACACGGTATCCCCCGTACGCAATTTGAGTTTCAAATGTTGTATGGCATTCGTTCTCAATCGCTTCTCGAGCTTGCGCGTCAAGGCTATCGAGCCCGTGTGTACATTCCTTATGGAGAAGACTGGTATGGTTACTACATGCGGCGCTTGGCTGAACGTCCGGAGAATGTGATGTTTATTGTAAAGTCTTGGTTTAAACGCTAAGAAACGAAATCAATACTCTGAAGATGGTGAATAACCATAGAAAGGGAGCGAAAACCATGCGAGAACTTTTTCGTCCTGAACCACTAACCGATTTTAGTAAAGAGGAGAACAAAAAAGCTTTTGAAGAAGCGTTGAAGACGGTTGAGAGTGAACTGGGGAAGACGTATCCGTTGGTTATCGGTGGAAAGGCGATTGACCCGGGTCGAACGATTACATCGACCAATCCAGCAAAACATAGCGAAGTGATCGGATACGTGGGGAAAGCGCGCTTAGAAGATGTAGATCACGCGATCGCCGCCGCA